>CAZLNI010000039.1:0-9943 GCA_964560995.1 uncultured Muribaculaceae bacterium | reverse complement strand
CACTTCTAAAAGTAAAGGAGAATAGTACCTAAACTAACTAAATATTCCTAAAAACATTATATAATAAAGACAATTTTTTAACAACCAACCACTATAATTTTTACAACGTATCGTACTAATATATTAAACTCAAATTAAAAAGAATTACAATAACCACCACTAACCATCACTTTACTATTTAAGAATTCACTTCCATTTGGTATAATTTAATCGAAAGAGAGTGATACCATGAGTATACTAAGCTATGCCCTAAAAGGTAATTTAAAAAGATTTAACGACAATTTAAAGAAAGTTAGTAAAGAAACTGGAAAAAGCGTTTGGAGTCTTCGCATGAAGTTTCTTCATTGTTTTAGAGTTATCGGCAGTGGTTATAGTGATTTTCTAAACTATGAACTATATAATAAAACGGAAGAAGAACTTTTAGAATACGTGACGATTAAAGACCAAGATAAATTTTATGAGATAGTTAGTCCTTCCAAATATAAAACTGAATTTACGATTAAACCTAATTTTTTAAAAAACTTCAAAAAATATATTGAACGTTCTTATTTCGATGGAGGAACCTTCGAAGAACTCAAAAGATTTTTAGAGAGCCATACCGAATTTATGATGAAGCCTCGCGACGGTTTAGGCGGACACAATGTCACGAAAGTTCAAACGAAAGATGTGACCGACTGGGATGCTTTCTACGATAAACTTAAGGAAGAAAACTTATTCCTAGAAGAGTGTGTCATCCAACACGAAAGTATTTCTAAGATTTGCCCGACAAGTGTCAATACGATAAGGATTATGACCTTCGCATATGCGGGGAAAAGTGAGATTTTATTCGCGGCGATGCGTATAGGTAATGGGAAAGCCTCAGTAGATAACTTCCACCAGGGTGGTATGGGTGTCCTCGTCGACGTCGATACGGGCAAACTAGTAGGCGAAGCATATAATAAAAATTTAGAATACTTCAAAGAACACCCTGCAACAGGTGTAAAATTCGACGGTTTCCAAATACCTCATTGGGAAGAAATCGTCGCGATGGTCAAAGAAGCTGCTCTACAAAGCGAGCATATCCACTGTGTCGGTTGGGATGTGGCTGTGACACAAGATGGGGCGACTTTTATCGAAGGCAATCGCCGTCCAGGCTATGACCTCGTCCAAGTTCTCTCTAAAAGAGGAAGAAAAGATATGATGAGACATTGTTTAGACATCATAAATAAGACAGATGGGACGGATTATAAAATATGAAAGTATTAATAATACCTACGTGGTACCCGAACGGCGAGGATAAATTGATGGGCTCGTATCACAAAGAGTTTACTCACGCTTTAAATAAATATGGCGTAAAAGCCGACATGCTCTACATAGCAAGGCAGAGATTAAAATCGCCTTTAAAATACTTCGCCATGAAAAAAAATGAAGTAATTCACGAGGATAACTACGACGTTTATATTCACAACATGCTTAATCTTGGCCCTATAAACTTTCACTTACAAATGAAGAGTTACGTACGCCATCTCGATAAAGCTTTTAGAAAGTACCTTAAAACGAACTCCAAACCAGATGTTTTGCACGCCCAAGTGAGCGTTCCAGCCGGATATGCTGCTGTAAAAATAGGTGAAAAATACGATATCCCTGTCGTCGTAACAGAACATGGGGGATTACTCGAGAGATTCTTTAAGGATGAACCTTTTAAAAAGTATGGTCTATATGTTCTCGAGCACTCCTACTATTCGACCGTCAGCCAATACATGAGGGATATCGCTCTTAAATATACAGACGAATGCACAGTACTACCTAACCAAGTTGATACGCACCTCTTTAAAAACGACATCAAAAGAGAAGTCAAAGATAAGTTCAATCTCATCATGTGTTGTGCTCTTCGAGAAGGTAAACGTTTAGACATCGCCTTTGAAGCATTGAAAAAGTTAAAAGAAGAAGACTTTCCAGTCCATCTCGATATTATCGGAGACGGTTTCTACGAAGAAAACTTTAAAAACTCGGCGAAAGAAAATGGTGTAGATGACCTTGTCACATTTCACGGCCGCAAAGAAAAAATAGAGTTACCTCCATACTTCGAAAAAGCCCACGCTTTGCTCATCTCGAGCGAAATAGAAAGCTTTGCCATACCTGGCATCGAGGCTATGGCCTCTGGACTTCCTGTTATCTCTACCGACTGTGGAGGACCGCGAGACTTCGTCACGGATAAAACCGGTCTCCTATGCCCTGTAAACGACCCTCTAAGCATGTTTAACGCTATAAAAGAGATGAAAGAAAAATATGCGACCTTTCAAAAAAATGATCTGGAGGCTATGGCGAATAACTTTAGTGAGGAGACGGTCGTATCGCTTGCCAAAAAGCTTTACGAAAAAGCAATAAAAGAGGGATTCAAGAAAGGAATAGACTAATGACACATTTATTTACTATTAACGATGCAAAAAATATCGTAACTTATTATAACTTAGCAGAAACGCGAGATTTATTAAAAAGGTCTTTCATCACTAGACCGACGATTTCTAAAATACGCATGATAACCGAGGACGCAATACGCGATTCCAACCAAATTTATTTATCCGACGTAGGTAATGCATTTTTCTTCCCAGATGACGATTATCAAGAATGTCATCCATATTGTAGGTATAAAGAAGTTCACTATTTAAGTACACCTCTTTCTGCCACTATAAAGTGTTCTTGCGACGTACGACAACTCCATCCAAGATGTATCGAATCATACTTACAAGAAGTAGGTTTCCCACTAGATCTGCCCAAGCATGAGCTTGAGTATATTTACACAATTCTTAAAAGGACAGCAACCTTTGAACAAAAAACTTTTTATGAACTTGCTCCATTGATAAGGTTGATTCTTTCCTTAGAAGAGGAACGTTTTGGCGATTATGAATCCGACATAGAAGGGCTCACTATTCGAGAAGCATGTTCTAAAGAAACGCAAATAGAGGTACTTAAGCTTCTTCAAGGCTACCTCAAAAATAGCGAAGCTGTCAAAGATACGATTAAAAAGATGCCTTCCATAGAGGAAGAAGCTAAGACGATATCTATGTTACAGAAAAGAGCATAGAAAAAAATTCGTCGCTTAAAACTAGTTTGACCGAAATTCCCATCGGTCAATTTTATTTGCCTAGAACAATATAATGTAGTATAATGATTACAAACAAAGAGGTGGCAAATTCATGAAGAAATTTTACAAAGAAAATAGAGTATTTGTAATATTGATGGGGATAGCTTTGGTTTGCATCGCAATAATAATTGCACTTATCGCGGGATATGTTATTAAAAGTACAGGAGGAGACAAATACGGTCCTAGATTAGATGGCATCTCTGATGTCTTAATTGAAGATGACAAAAAAAGCGAAATGGAATCTAAACTCTTAGAACAGGGTAAAGTTCAAGATGCGAAAATTAACATACACGGAAAAATCGTCAACTTTAATATCGATTTAGAAGAAAAGACGACAGTCCAAGAAGCACAAAATATTGCGATTGGCTGCTTAGATTTTTTTGACGAAGACTATTTAAACTTCTACGATATAGAGTTCATTATGACGAAGAAGACATCCGAAGAATCATCTAAAAATTTTCCGATGTTTGGCTATAGAAAGGCACAAGCTGCGACTATATCGTGGTCTAATAATACTAAGAAATAATAATGGTGAACTATGAAAAATAAAAAAAATGTTATAATAAGCGTAGTTGTAGGTGTCTTACTTCTAATAGGTAGTGGATATTTCGTCTACCATGCATTAAGTAATGAAAACGCATTTAGCGTAGCTGAAAAGAAATATATAGTAGACAACAAAGCGAGTTTAAAATCGATAAACGTCTTAAACGATGCAAACGTATTCGGTAGAGACGGAGTAGGTGTATATTACGACTTTTTAGATAGTTTTGAAAAGGAGACAACTCTTTCGTTCAACATAGTCACTGCCTCTACACAAAACGAGCAAAGCGGTTTATCATTGACGAAAGGGAATAAACTTCCAGAAGATGCTAAACTGTTATACACTGACCACTATGTATTGATTGGTCAAAAGCACTCGCCAGTAACTTCTCTTAATAATGTAGTTGGAACGATCGGTTATCTTAATAAGGACAGTGGAATATTTCAAACATATTTAAATAAGGCTTCTGTAACGACTAAAAATTATGATACGAAGACGGCAATATTGGACGGTCTATCGAAAGGCGAAGTAGAATATATTTTAGTTCCACGTCTAGAATACTTAGATGTCGTTTTATCCAATCTTTATGAAATAAACGCTCACATAAGCGGCATGAAAGACTACTATTACCTACAGTATTCGGAAGACAAGACTCTTGCTTCGATGCTCAACAAATATTTTAACAGGTGGAGTAAAGACAACTTTAAAACTTCGTTCAATAAAAACGAATATGCCATATTTACTAGTCGCTTAAAGATTACAGAAAAAGAACTAGATATTATCAACAACAAAAAGTATTCATATGGATTTATAAAGAACAGCCCTTATGACATCAAAATGAGCGGAATGTACGGAGGTATCATCAGCAAGTACATCAAAGAATTCAGCGAATTCAGTGGAATTGCATTCGAATATGACGATTATAGCAATCTAAATAAGCTTACACGTGCTATCAATAAGGGAGAAGTCAATCTTTTTGTCAATCACTATGCCATCACGACATCACTTCCAACTATTAACTCTCTTTTTAACATCTATGTAAGTTATGTCATGAGCAACAGCGACAACAGAGTTTTTGATTCTTTCGATTCCATTAAAAATGAGACGGTTTATGCTAAAGAGAACTCTATAATAGCCAATCACTTGAAGAATAAAGGCCTAAACGTTCTTACCTATAGGACGGACTCTGATTTAAGACGCATCTTTAAATCTAATGGTATAGTCGCCATGGATTATGCCAACTTTCTAATTTATAAAGAGACGAACACTGATGTGAACGAACGATTTAGAGATGATTCGCATACTGAGCTAGTGTTCCATTCGAATAACGATACGATGTTCAATAGATTGTTCTCATATTACATCAGCACTATCGATCAAAATGAAATTCTTTATACAGGCATTGACGATTACAATAAGGCAGTCAAATCTGGCTCACTTATCTATAAGATTACTAAATACGCTCTCATCATCATATTGACCATACTTTTGATAGTCTTCGTCGTTTACAAGCTCGGTAAAAAAGTTTTCGTTAGAAAAAAGATTAAGAGAAACGACAAGATGAAATATATCGATATGCTCACATCTTTGAAAAACCGCAATTACTTAAATGAAAACGTTCCAATTTGGAATCAAAATACGTTATATCCACAAAGCATAATCGTAATAGATTTAAACGGAATACAAGAACTAAACGATTCTTACGGCTATATTGAAGGCGACAAGCAAATCCAAGCAGCTGCTAATGCTCTAATAAAAACGCAATTAGATAATTCAGAAATTATGCGAACAGATGGAAACGAATTTACCGTTTACCTCGTCGGCTACAGCGAAAAACAGATTATAAGTTATGTAAAGAAATTGATGAAAGAATTTAAAAACTTGCCACACGATAAAGACGCCGCGATCGGGTTCAGCATGATCGAAGACGACGTAAAATTGATAAGCGATGCGATAAACGAAGCGACAGAAAAGATGCGAGAAAACAAATCTAATTCCCAAGGAGCTAAGGATGAAAAAAAAGCTTAAAAGGTTTTTTAGAAACGTAAGCGAGATTCTTCACCGACCTGACATGTCTATTCTTCCAGGTCAACTCGCTTTCTCGTTTTTTTTATCGCTCGTTCCCACGCTCACCATCCTGTTCTATTTCGCTAGTTTTTTACACATTTCGATTGCCGATATATCTGCCTACTTCCAACTGTCAATAGATGATTCGCTTTTACAACTTATCACACCTGCTGTTGAAAACACCACTGCCTCGTTTGGTCTATTCATCTTGCTAGTCGTTGGCATCTACATGGCTAGTAACGGAACTAACTCGATAATAGTCACTGCAAACAACATCTACGGCATCGAGCAACCTCCTTTTCTCGAAAGAAGGATAAAAGCTATAATGATGGTCTTTATCATCATAATGCTCTTACTGTTTATGCTCTTAGTTCCAGTATTCGGCAGCTTCTTGATGAGCTTAATTATCAAAGTTACAGGCAATTCGGGATTCTACAATATTTTGAGTTTCTTCAAGTTACCGTTTTCTTGGTTTGTCATCTTCTTTTTCATAAAGATTCTCTATACTGTCGCGCCAGATAAACAGATTCCGAGTAAGTATGTCAACTTCGGAGCTCTATTTACTTCTATAAGTTGGATAATTGCTACGCAAGTGTATCTATATTACGTTGGACATTTTGCCAATTATAGTCTTTATTATAATGGTCTTTCAAACATCGCGATTTTGTTAATTTTAATATATATCTTGTCGACTGTATTCGTCATCGGAATGGGAATCAATTATAAAGAAGAAGCTTACGAAATAGAAAGACAAAGAAAGATTTTAGAAAAAGAAAATGCCAAGAAAACCCAGCATAATAAAAACTAAATAAAATAAAATATTACAGTACACACGAGTATTACTTAGTGTACGCCTATTACCACTTCGATGACTTATTGATAAATCTTTATCAAGACATATTATGTGATTGAAGAGTAATACTTAATAGACTCTCATAAGAGAGTCTATTTTATTGTATTTTATCGTATTCCTTTAAGATATAATCGTCAGTCATCCCCGCCAGAAAATCGATAATCTTGCGATTAACTGAATTATTATCCAAGTATTCTTGAGTCATATTAGAAAGAAATACGCGATTAATCGAACAGTCTTCATCATCAAAATGATTTCTATAATAGAGAAATAAGTCGTTAAAAATATTTTCATAGTGATCCAATGACTCTTGAGAATTTGCTTTTTTATAGATGTTTTCCATATTAAACTTTTTGAGTTTTTTAACCAAATCGAACATCCTGCTTGAGAGCTTTATATAGTTTTTTTCCATGCTGTTTTCGATGATATCCAGTGTGATGTTGTTTACTATTTCACTATTTGTCGTGCCGAGATTTAGGGCTATTTCCTCTGGTATATCATCTTTCCTTAGCACTCCTAGTCTGATGGCGTCTTCGATGTCTCTTCCCAAATATCCTATCATATCGCTTATGCGCACGACACATCCTTCCAAAGTCATCGGCACGAGAGTATCGATATACTTATCATCTTCATAGCAGTTTTGGTAATCAGCCAAAAAATCTTGCACTGTCTTCTTTCGAGGCTTATATTCTCCCTTTAAAAATTCTCCGTTATGGCAAAGAATTCCATCTAAAACTTGAACCGTAATATTAACTCCTTTACCGTTATTCTCGAGATACATAAGTTGCCTTACGCTTTCGACATTGTGGGCAAAGTGTACTCCCTCATATTTCATGCTTATTTCATCTAGTATCCTTTCCCCTGGATGGCCGAAAGGCACGTGTCCGATGTCGTGACCTAAGGCAATTGCTTCTATCAAATCTTCGTTTAAAGATAATGCTCGACCGATCGTTCTCGCGATTTTCGCGACCAACTGTACGTGGATGATTCTTCTACTTATGTTGTCGTTTGGCCAATGCGTAAATACTTGGGTCTTATCGATATATCTCGTATAGGAAAGGGAATGTATGATACGATCGATATCTCTAAAGTAGTTAGGTCTTATATCGTCTTCAATCGGATTAAGTCTAATCGCATCCGCATCTTTTGCTGCATAACTGGACAAATTATTTTCATTTCTTAACATTATATTTCGTATATTCATGATTACCACCTAAAAAAAGTATACCACAAAATTGATTAATATGTTAAAATTAAATAGGGGGTAGTAATCATGAATAAGAAGTCTTTCATATTCGGATTTATTATATTCTTAGGATTCGTCATACTCACATACTTTTTCCCAATTACGGGAATAGACATTACGTGGTCATTAAAAGGTATCGATAATCTATCGTCGATTATGATTCTCGAAGACAGTGGGTTTATTTCATACCTTTTGACCGCTCTATTTTTAAAATAAAGTCTAATCAAAATGCTAGCGGTTGGACTTTTAATGACAGCTATCTTTACAATTATCAAAAACCTCGTAGATAAAAAAAATCCCACACTTTCTTTGCTTGCAGTATTCCTGTTTTTACTGTTCGACAAAATTGTACTCGCAAGCGCTCTCGTTCAAGTTCGAGGCTTTACAACTACTATTATTGGATGTCTAAGCGTCATCTTACTTATAAAAATTCTTCTAAATGACAATTGTCGCAAGATGAACTATTTTTCACTATTCGTTTTAGGAGCAATTCTTTGTAACGTAGAATTACCTTACGCATTCACCATATTTGCTATCACTGTTTTGCACACGATTACGAGAGTGGATAAAGATGAAGATCACATAGTATTTTTGCTTCTCGGCGAGACTTTAGCCATACTCGACGTCACCCTGCGCATGAAGGCTACTTATACGGGCATATCTTATAATGTATTACATCAAATTATACCCAACATTTGTTCTACAAACTTCATCATCACTTTATTATTTTCTGCTCTCGTGATGATCGAAGCTATAAAGATATTTAACAGTGGGAAAACGAAAACATCCACTTTAGCAATCTTCGGCATGGCATCATTTTTATTCTCTTCGCTCCTATCGACAAACGACTATTTAAACTATATTACTTACATAATTTATACTATATCGAGTATCTATATTCTGTTAAACATCACTAACAGTCGCCTCTTCAAAAACAAAGTAAAACTCTACTATTTAACCAAATTTATATTCTTATTTATGTTTGCAATTTTTGGTAATGTCGAAATAGATAGCATGCTCCTCTTATCTTTTCTCGATATTCTACTAATTTTAGAGATATATAACCGCATATTGCCGAACGATTTCATTTATCCTGTCTGGATTGGATTATACGTCTTTATTTTAGGCGTCAATATATATGTGTATAAAAACGCGAGTATGAGATATGACGAGATGAACTTTTTTATCAAAAACAAGTTAGAGTGTACTCGCGAAGATATAACGCTACCTAGCAAATATGAAACAGATTTCTTAAAAGATTATATACCTATAGGTAAAAAAGAAATTGAGGAATACATCTTTTACTATGATATAGATCTTTATGATAAAGAGAAAGATATAATAATTGAATTTAGAGAGAAATAAAACAGAATTTAAGATATAAATAAAGATTAACGATCTTTCGTAATATTGTATAATTGACCTTCCCTTAGATTAACTATATAATAAATATATATCAAACATAGGAGGGGGAATAGACTAATGAACGAAGTTATTAAATACAACGAAACAATATTTGAAAGCATTAAACATATCGATGAATATGGTAATGAATATTGGTTGGCTAGAGAATTACAAAAAGTATTAGAATATAAGAAATGGCAAAAATTTATAAATGTAATAGATAATGCAAAGCTAGCTTGTGAACAAAGCAAATTTATGATTGATGAACATTTTACCCAGGTGGGTAAAACATCAAAAATGCCCAATGGCGGAGTCAAAAATATAATAGAATATAAGTTATCAAGATATGCTTGTTATTTAATTGTGCAAAATTCGGACCCGAGGAAAGAAGTTGTGGCATTAGGTCAAACATATTTTGCAGTTCAAACAAGACGCCAAGAGTTAACTTTCAAAGAACATTCTATGTTAACCGAAGATGAAAAAAGGTTTTATCAAAGAAATCTAACAAAAAAAGGAAACTATTTTTTAAACCAAGCAGCTAAAAAGCAGACGTTAAAAACTTTGACAAGTTTCATAACGCAGGATATAAAGGATTGTATAATGGTGAGACAGCAGATGATATTGCTAATAGAAAAGGATAAAGGTATCGTGAAGATATTTTAGATAATATGTGTAGTGATGAATCTTGCGGATAATATATTTAGGATT
>CAZLNI010000038.1:0-9962 GCA_964560995.1 uncultured Muribaculaceae bacterium | reverse complement strand
TCAAATTCATATTAATTCTACTTAATTGCTGTTCCAATACTTCCATAGTCTCCGAATCCATTTATTTTTCTTATAAAATCACAGATAGTTTCATATTCTTCTTCTTGTTCACTTTCTATTAATTCTACATTTATACTTAATAGTGTATCAGTGAGTTCAACTACCTCTGGTACTTTTGGAATTGCTCTATGAATTTCTAAATAACACCTTACTTCTCTTAGCCAGCCCAAAAACTAATAGAACTCTTCTTCAATAAATTTTGTCTTAGTAACACAGCTCCATAAATTAAAGCTTTTTCTATATCATCTTTTAATTTGTCATTATTCATTTTTTCTTGAGATATTTTATGCCCTCCTGCAATTTAATTTTATATCATTTAAAATCTTGTTTGTCAATTATATCTTTATCTAATGTTTAGACTTTAAAGATTTTTAAAAGGTGGGGTTTTTCCTTCAAAGTTAAGTCAAAAACACTACATATGATAAAGACTGTGTCCGTTAAAACTGCTCTTTTTGACTAATCTTTTCGGTTGCTCTAGTATAAGGGTTCCCATTTCTAATTCTTGATATCTTTTGCTTTTACTTAATGCAATAAGAGAATTATCACATTCAAATACGAAATAACCTTTTAAAGTGCCAACTAATAAAACTTGGCGTAACTCTTTCATATGTCGGCTCAAAAGATTATAGTTAACTTCACTCATTTTTTGAAGCAAATAATTGGTATGTTTTCTTTTCTCGAATTTAGATAGTTGAGGGAAACTACTAGAAGGGAGAAGTTCAAAATCGACATATTCACATATCCCATTATAGTAGATTTCTCTTTCGTTTAAGTATTCGACCGTCGAATCTAAATCTTCATAAGTCTCTGTAGGGAATCCACTCATAAGTATCGTATCGACATATTTACCTGCATTTCTAAGCAAGCACACATAATAATCGAATTCTTCTAATGTGTGTCCTCTATCCATCATTTCAAGTAATCTGTTACTGGCAGTTTCAAGTTGCATTGATACACTTTTTACTTTTGGATTTCTTACTAACTCTTCGATAAGTTCTGGATACATGTTGCGAGCACATAATTCGTTTACACTGATGGTAAGCAGTCCATCTTCTTTAGATATTTCATGTATAAGTAGATGTAAGATTTGTTTTTGGCATAAGTCAATTCCATATAAAGTAGGATTCTCTCCGCTGAAAGTTATACTTTTTGTTCCATTTTTGATTAATTCCCTTAAATATTCTAAGCACTGCTCATAAGGAAGAGATACAACTTTAGAATTATTATAATTGGTTTTACAAAATGTACATCTATTACTGCAACCATCTTCTAGAAAAAATTGAATCGATGTATTACTATTATATAAAAATCTCGTTCTATTAAAAAGCCTTGTTTTATAACTGTTTCTTTTATTCTCAGAAGCTATGTAATTATAAACTGGTATGATAAAATCCCTATTTTTAATTATTTTAAAAGAAGTATCAGTTTTGAAATCATCGAAGAGACTATCGAATTTAGTTAAACATCCAACTACGATGATTTTTGTCTTTTCTGGTTTACATCGTTGCAATAAATATAAATCGCTCATACATTTTTTCATCGTATCGGCAATTCCTGCACAAGTGATATAAAGTAGAAAATCAGATTCTTCTAAACTTCTAGCTTGTTCTATGCCATATTTTCTTAAAAGACTTGTAAATTTTATTTCCAAAGTCTCTTCTCTAACACATCCACTCCCTAGTATAGATAATTTCATCGTTATCACCTTTTTCTTCTTTATTGCCTTTTTTGCTCATCTCTAGGCAGATTGCATAACACTTTATCCGACTTTTGATGCCAGTTTTGGAAAATATCGCCATTAGGCGCGATAGAAAGGTCAAAAGTTCTTTTAGAAGCACGTGGCCACTCGCGTTCGAGTTCTTCTTTAGTTATATACTTCTTAAACGATATCGTCTTGTCATTATCGAGCGATTTAACGATTATCAACTTATAATCGCCCGTCGAGTATATTGGCAATTCGCTTACAAAATAGTTTTGTTCTCGCAATTTGGCAATTACTTCGTCAAATACCATATCGTCGATTTGGTGTAGTTTTCTCAATTTCTCTGGCAAATCTCCCATATCTTCGTGTAAAGATTGGAAAAGCACATTTCTAATGCGAAGATAGTCGGATAGTTCGATATATCGTTCTAACGCTTCAACAGAATTTAATCCCTCTTGGAAACAAGTGGCAACTAATGTAAATGCATTTGTATAATATTTAGAAGTTAAATCTCTGATTTCCTCAATACTTAGAGATTTGACACCTAATATTCGATCGTTGTCAGCATCTTCTATTGAATGCCTACTTATGTTTACATAATAATCAAGACGGCTAACTAATTCCCATAGGTATTCTGGTCCACATGACCCATTGGTAGAGACATAGTATCCTACTCTATAATTCTCTTTATGATATCGTATATAAGCTAAGAGCTCTCTCGTTTCCTTTAAAGTGGGTTCTCCTCCGCCAATTACGACGTTATTTAAATAGGGCTCTATACTCCTAAAGCTTTTCATGACAGCGTCAAAATTAAACACAGTTGGCTCTAATAGATGGTTGCGGCAAAAACTGCATCGTCCATTACACTTTCTACCTAATTCTAAGTATAAATTCGTCTGTCTTGTAATACATGTATTTCCTAACCTCGCCTCTCGTTTACTTTGCCATGAAGATGCGTCAAAACCTGGTATTATGATGTGAGGTATAACTGTATTTGTTATATTTCTAGTCGTTTCGTCTACAATAGATAATCGGTCCATTTCACCAAATGGCAAAGTCAATTCTTTAAAACGACAGTTAACGAATCTAAACTTTTCTAATAAGTCATAAGGAATACTAGAGAAGTCGATTTCATCGTAGCACTTGTCGTGAATCAAGCCTTGAAAGAGTTTTATTTTATCTATAGGGGAAAACTTGTCATAACCTAATATAGTACACAATCGACATAATGCGCCTTCTCGTTTGGCATCTTCTACTAAAGTTTCTTTTATCATTGTAAGGTACTTTTCATAGTTATGAGAGGCGATAAAACTTTTGATGGACGGTAAGAGTCGTCTTAACATCAAAAATATCTCTAAAGATGAAAACGGAATATGGGGATTCAATCTTAATGAAGATATATCGAATACTCCTACACTAGATAACTCTCTTACCTCGTCGGCCATCTCTTCAGAAAAGACAACATCTTTCACATCATCAAATTCGCTTGCTAATAATCTAACAGACAAATGAGTGCCCTTAAATATAGATCCCTTAAATGAAACATAGGCGAAAGATTTAATGTTAGATAGGTCGCATCCTGTAAAGTCACAGTATTCTAGGCAATAATAACTCGTTCGTTCGATTAGCCTTAATGTCGACGGTTCAAACTTGATGTTAGTGTCTTTGAAGTTTGTATGGAAAAATTTAAAGCCACACCATTCTCTCCAAGAAAGCGCCGATAAATCTATGCCCGAAACATCGCAGTACGATAAATCTTTTTCTTTAAATTCTTTTGAACGTTTAAGTTCTTTCAACGTAGAGAACTTTTTTATGTATTCCATGCCAGTAACACCCCTTTTGTGAGCCCTATTATATATAATAGCAGAATAAATTGCAAGAAAAAAAGCAATCCGCCGATTACCTTTTAAATATACTGAATATTCCGCCACCATTGGAATTTCCGTTCGCGAATATGCCGAGTTTCTCTAAGAAACTGTCTAGCACCATCTGCGTATCCTTACGTTCATCAAGTGGAGGGATATTATAAAACATTTTAACTTTTGCCTCGTATTCGAACTCTTTGACGTCGTTGCCAGTGAGAAGACTCTTATTGAGGACGATTTTCTTATCCTTAATCTTCTCCAGAGCTTGTCTGTCTCTTCTTATTAAAGTATTAAGCTTTATCGTACTCGGCTCTAGAAGATAGATGACATCCGAACAAGTTCCATCTGTATCCAAATTGCTATTGTTCAAGTCGATTAACACTATGTCGAACTGACTAAACTTGCCTCGAACGCTCGGTAACTGGTTTGCACTTACGCTCATGAGTTCATTGTCGTTGAAGTAACTGAAATCGTTCTTATTGACTTCGACTGCCAAGACTTTTCTGCCCTTCAAGTTCTTCTTGAGCATGTAGACGAGTGTCGTCGAACCGGCATCTTCCGTCAAATTCTTAAAACCTATGATTTTAGTAGACGGTGTAGATATGCCTGTGTTTTGTCCGACATTTACAGCTTGATAATTCTGATTGAATCCCTCATTAGCATTGCCATTAAAACTAGCCCCCATAAAAGGTTGAAATGGCTGATATGGTGGTTGTTGAGGTGGTGGCGGAGTCATCGGTTCAGCTTGAACATTCGGAGCAAAGCCAGAAAAGTTAGCGTTCGTCGCATAACCCGTGCCGACTGGAGCACCCATATTTTTATTGGAATCTCTAAGATTCTTCTCGTCGTTCATCGCCAAATCGTGATATTGAGCAACATCCCTATATCCGTTCGGATTTTGCATGAGATAATTGACTCCCGCGATATCGCCTGTAAAATTGTATATACCTAAACTGATTATTTTAGAAAGAAAAGAGTTATTGATTCTCGGATCATCACTCAAAAAAAGGATAATCTTTGTCGCATCTAGCGAAGCACTCAATCTTTGAATGTTTGCGATATTAAAATAATCTTTAATCGCTGTTATATCCAAAATCATGCGATTAAAATAGAAGTTCGCAAAAGTATCGATAATCGTCGAGACGTCGAATTCGCCATCCAAACGCTTAATGACATCGATATCCAAATTAGAAAGTGCATCTTTATATTTGTTTGCTATAATGACGTTCATAATTTTTTCCCTTTCTTTTATTCTTTATAATCGTATATGTACTTGCTGTCGCCACTTATCTTAATCGATGGAATTAAGACGTTTACAATAGGTAAATCGAGCGTGAAGAAGGTCGTCACACGATAATAAGACCTCTCGGCTTCGATATCGTCATTCCCCGTTTTGACCGCTCTTTTAAAAACACATACACCATCTTTACCCATCGGCGCATTGCCAAGACCTGTCTCTAGCTTCCACTCTGTCTCTTTGCCGTCGGTCGCGATGCGCTCTGGACACTCGCCATAAGCCACGTAACCTTGTGCCGTCAAATAGGTCTCGATGTTCTCTTCGATACCTTTAATGCCGTCGTTCTCCTCTATTTGACTTACGATATAGCTCTTTATCCGGAAAGCTTTTGCATAGTTCACGGATAAAGCGACATAAGCCGTAAACAATATAATAAAAGTAAGACATATAGCAAATATCCAAGTTATACCTATCGACTCTTTCATTTAGTCCACTTCCCTTTATTATATTTTAACTTTCACCATTGGCAAAATCGTAGATATATCTACTCTCGCCTGCAACTTGGAAAGACGGCATAAACGTCTTTATGACTGGCAAATCGAAACGAAAGAACGCGACGACACGATAATAAGACCTCTTCGCCCTTATGACGGGGTCATCTTGCTTATCGGCATTTTTTCTATAAAGACAAAGCGAGCATCTGTCAGTAGGAATGTCCCCCTTTTGGAGACACTCATCTAGTTGCCAGTCGATGTCGCTACCTTCATCTTTAATGTAAGGGTCACATACGCCATAGGCATCGTAACCCTGTTCATCTAAATACTCGTCAATCGTCTGGGCTATTCCTTCGTTGTAGCCCTCGTTTTCCTCTATCTTATCGATGATATGATTTTTGATGCGGAAGGCTTTAGCATAATTGATGGAGATGGCCAAATAAGCCGTGAATAATAGAATAAACAATATGCATACGGCAAACACCCATGCAGACCCAGTGGCATCTCTCATCTAATCACATCCTTTTTTTGTTTTTTAATAGATTATTGTGTACATTTCTTGCTTGCTTTTTGACCGTCAGATCCGTCGTCATTTAGGTAAGTGTATTCGCAAGTCCATGTCTTCTTATTTCCTTCGACAGTTGGCTCTTTACACTCGATTTTGCTGTTCGGATTTTCGATGTGGTAATCTGGTCCTTCGCTGCACGCTTGAGTTAAGGCAATCTGCGCTCTTAGAGTCGGCAATAAGAACACCGTAAACACCGCCAAAATTGCTGCTATAGCGACGATAGCGATAACAGTTGTACTAAGTTCTCCTGTAGCTTCTTTCATATTATAAATCTTCCTCCTTTATTTTCTACTCTTATTATAAGTTATTTTATATAATTTATCAATATATTAGCTTTCAATCTTTACATTAGAAGCTAAACGTCATGAGAATTGAGATGATCATCAAAATCATGACACCGATACCCGTACATACGAGCATCGTCATCGTCTTAGATTCCATCTTCTCTAGACGATTCTTATATTTAGTCTCACGTGCTTTTTGTTGTAAGTTCGAAATAGTACGCGAGAAAGTCATCAATTGTTCTTGTTTTCTCTCTTGGCGACCTAATCCTAGTCTGTAAAGAAGTCGCATCATCCTCATCGAATCTCTGACGGGATAGTCTCTTGCAAATTGCATGTATGGTTCGATAGTTGAGTCACCTGCATTTAAGGAGTCGATGAGCTTTTGTAATCCTTCCTTAAATATAGGTGGTGCTGTTTCTATCGACTTACCGATTGCCACTGGCACGGTATAGTGCTGAATCAATATCTCCAACCCCTTCAAATAGTAAGGCAATTGGACGTCGATTTCATGCATATGCCTTTTGCGGTAATTCTTTAAATCGATATAAGGTATCTTGAAGACGAATACTGCGACCAAGATGGCAAAGATAATCGTCAAATAACTGATGTCTGCGACCAACATAAACAGTGAGAACGCAAGAGCTAAAAGTGCATTACGTACTCTCTTGTTATAGAGTTCGTTGATGTTTATGTCGGACCCATAACGAGCTCGAACTAAGAAGTCGTAATCAGCTTCTTTAAATTTCAATAGCAAGTCTTCGTAGTCGTTTACGAACTTTTTCGTACTAACGATACCGGAGTATTCGCAGACGACGAATATAGCTACCGCACATATCAATATTTCTGGATACATAACTAATCAGCTCCTATTCTGCACTTATATCTTCATTGTAGAACTTCGTTCCACTCAAGAGAAAATACGAATTTATCCATATGATGGCATGCAAGACGATTTGGATATACCACTCGCTTATCAATTTGATATATGAAGGTTGTCCCAATAAGAATTGCATGAGCATCACTAATAGATAGAGAGCTAAACCGTAGATGACGAACTTTTGATAGAAAGCTGCTCTATCCATCTTATCTCTATAGACACCTTCGACGAGCATATCTATATCTTGCATCATGTTCTCCAAAGATTCACCCGAATCTTTAGCACCTTCGTTTGTAATCTGTAAAAACAACTGGTGCATATTTTTAACCATATAGAAGGGATATTTATCGGTCATGAATTTTAGGGACTCGTCGATCGTACCGTTGGCATAAGCCATATCGATCATCGTCTTGACGTCTCCTAAAATAGGTTCTTCTAAAATTCCCGATTCTTTTACACCTTCCAAAGATTTGACAAAACTCTGGGAAGTATTGAACTCCATGATGACGTTCGTACAATATATTTGTACTTCTTCGAAAATGTATTCGTTATATATTCTTTTATAACGTAAGAAGTTGACATATGGCACGAAGGCTATTGCTATGACTGCATAGACGATTGCCCACAGAAGTGAGTAAAAGTACAAGAATGCTATGGCGGCGGCGATGCCACCGAACATGGCAACTTGGACGATATATTGTCTCATCGTATAATCTTGTCCGAGTTCTTTAGCCTTCTCTTTTACGACTTTATAACTATATGGTGCATATTTTTCGTAGGCAGTAGAAACCATATTTGTAAAATACTTATATGGCGCGCTTCCTGGATCTTTTCTGTACATATATATAAATATCGCAATAACGAGCATTATAACTAATTCCATATGCTATGCACCTCCCATTTCTTCTTGATTTAATCTAAACGTATCTTCTGGTAGATAGACTCCTTGTATGGCGATGTAATCTAACAGATTCTTCGTCGGATTTTTTAAAGCTATATGTCCATCTACTGTCTTTTTGTAGATGATATTTTGTTTGGTCTCATTCGTATCATCTTCTACATAGAATTCGCAAACTTCGAGTATCTCACGTTGGAAACGGTTATATTACTTTGAGAAATAACCTTGTACATATATTGCCAACTGTACCTAACGATATATCGTTCGCAAAAACTGTTCGACGTCTTGAGAACCTTCCATAAGGGCGTACATACGCATCGGTACGGAAGAAGCTTTCTCCGCGTGTATTGTAGATAGGATGTTGTGACCAGAAGATATCGAGTTACGTACAGCCATGACGGCTTCAGCACTACGCACCTCAGATAAAAGTATCCACTGTGGGTTCTGACGCATACATCCTTCTAGCAAATCGGAATAAGATGCGACGTTGTTCGTCTTCATCGCGACTATATCGCGGTGCGGGAAAATCTTATCTAAGTGTAATTCGAGAGTATCTTCGATCGTTATTATTTTTTCGTTTTCTTTGATGTGACTAGCCAAGTATTTTACTAGCTCCGTTTTACCAGAACCAGTTTCACCACAGACGATTATGTTGCAATGCCCTTCGACGCATTTCATTAAAAAGTCGTGCATTTGCAATGTAACATACCCTTCGTCCAATAATTTCTTTTTATTAAGTCTTATTTTAGCGGGGGTTTTACGTATAACACAGGCTATTCCGTTCGTCGCGATGGATTCGTGGATGAAATTCATACGCAGTTCTGACGATTCGGCATCCAGTAATGGGTGAGCCATGTTGAAGGTCTTGCCCATTACATTGGAACACTGAAACGCAAGTTTTTCCATAAGCGCGTTGTTTATCTCTGGCCTTTCAACTTTGAATATGCCGCGAGATAAAGTTTTTAGGTGGATTTGCCCGTCGTTAGAGTACGATACGTCGGTGATGTCATCATCATCTAGGAATTCTTGAAGAGGACCAAAATCTAATTGTGAGAATATTGCCTCGTTCATTCCATATCACCCCTATTCATTCGTATTTTGATTGTCGTTATTATTGTTATTATCGTTTTGGTCGTTACCACCAGTAATGTCATCTGCAAGACGGCACTCAGCAACGCCCGTAGTTTGTGTAACACACTCATCTGGTATATCTGCTGTTTGATCTAATATAAGTTGCTCTAACCAAGCACTGCTCTTCAAAGTCTCTCCTTTTTCAGCTGAATAGTTTTCGTTACGTGGAACGATTACTATTTGGATACCTAAGTATTCGGCCTTTTTAAGTAGTAAATACAAGTCTTCTGGTACTGAGAAGAGAAGTTGAGAAGGTATGCGCGATTCGATAGTCGTTTCGAAGACGTTTTGACCTTGTGAGTCTTTTACTGCTAAAACTTTGATACTTTGGATAAATTTACCGTAGACCAATAGTCCGCTTTCGTCCTCTGTTCTTACGAACAAGTCGATGTAATCTCCAGGGAAAATCGAATTAGCATAAGTTGATTCGAATGTTACGTTCATATTATAAAGCGTATATCCATCCGGAATGCTGTCGAATGTCGAATTAGGCATCTCGTCTGCCGACATGATGGCTATTTTATAGAAGTAACTAGTAGCAGGTATTTCAGCTGCATAACTAGCGTATTGTCCAACTACTTCTGAACAATTAGGAATCATTTCCTTTGTCACTTGTGACGAGAGTACTTTCGTCGTCGTGACCATTTCCTCGGTGATCTGTGTTCTTGCTGGTATAGTTTGTGTCGCTTGGCACACGTATGTCGTAGTAACGGCACTCTTTACTCTCCAGTTGTAGAATCCGTAAAGAACGACTGTACCTACGATGATAGCGATTAGTGTTACAGTATTCTTATTGCTAAGAAATCTCTTAATTACTGTTCCAATATTACCCATAATTTATTCCTC
>CAZLNI010000037.1:0-9965 GCA_964560995.1 uncultured Muribaculaceae bacterium | reverse complement strand
ATCCTCCTTCTTTTCAAAAATTTTTTGCATCTGATCGAAATAGTAAGATGGATAAAGTAGTCTACAAAATAAGAGATTGTATTCTAAGGGATTTAGAATATTTTTTTGGGCTAAAAGTCTAACTTCACCTATGACATCACTACCTTCTTCGAAGAATTTCATCTTAAAATAAGAAGCGTAATCGCGAGATTTGTAATCTAAAACTATTTCGAGTGGGTTATAGTATTCTTTCGAACGAAATGGACTTTTTATGCGACGGTGGGAAATGGCTGTTTCAAGTTCATCTGGTTTTAATAGGTTAAAGTATTCGATGGCGTTCTCTGCAAGCCCAACGTAGTAACTGAAGCTATGTCTCGCTATTTTATGTGTCGTTCCTAGCTCGCTTATTTGGTATTCGAGATAATCTACTTTGGCACTCCAAAGATTACCCCAGTCGGTACGATTTAGTGAGGAGTTGTTCTGGGTGAAGATTGTGGTGTCATCTATGATATCTAAGATGTCGATTTCGTTGTTTTCTGGGCCGTTTATCTTTATCAAAACGTAGTTTTTCCCCATGTAAGGAGTAGAATAAGAATCGAATCTGTTTTTGATTATTTTATGATAGTTTTTTTTCTTATTCTCGACGATGACACTAATGTTATCCAAATCTTCTAGAGGTCTACTAAATTCGAGGAAGTAGAACTTTTCGTAATCTATATAGAAAGAATAGTCATTATTATTTAATGTCTCGATATTTTCTGGGGCGATATTATAATTGTAAAGAAGGACATTTTTCATATTATCACATTTAAATTTTATGAAAAAAGACACCGATTATTGACTTTTATCGGTATCTTTTTTTAGTTTTCAGTAAAATTGCCTGTACATAGAGTCTTGCTTGAAATATCGGATATTTCCATCTTCCATTCTTCCGTATTCCAAGTAGCAGTAGCATCAGCGTTACATGTTGAGTCTACATGCGAATAGGTGCCGTCGTTAGGTACAGATGACGCGAACTCGACATCGCCATTTTTCTTTTTCAAAACGAATATAACTTCTATATCGTCAGTCAGTTTTTTGAAGTAAGCTTCGCATGAAGTACGGGCACTAATATCGTCTATTGTCAATTGCCAATTTTCATTATCCCATGTCGTCGTCACGTCATTATTACATTTCGCGCCTATATAAGCATATCCAGAATCTTTTGCAGGGAAATTCTTTTCTATTAGTCCGTTCGTTAAATCCTTTTCAAATAAAACTGCTTTCAATATTATATCGTCTTCATAATATCCTTCCGTGATGTTAGTCGTAAGAGTGTTTTGCAAATAGCCACCACTAACTGTTATCTCTACGTTAGCTGTTTCCGCACTGTCGTTTTTAATGACTATCCTCATTGCAATTTCGCTTCCACGAGGTCCGATGACACCGGACATATTATTTCCAACTGATTCAGAATAATATACTTTTACTGCGTCATTGGCAGTTATATATTTGAGAGCGTATTTCGTTTCTATCTTGTTTAGACTTTCTAAATCTAAGTCTATCATAAGAGTAGAATTAGGAACTATGGATATAGTCCCATTGTTAAAATCGTTCGACGTGCTTGATAATGTGTAAGATAATTTTGCAATAGTTATAGTAGCTGCGTTTAATTGTTTACTGAAAGTAAAATATGAATAAGTTGTACCTGTGAACAGACAAAAACCAATAAGAAAACTCATGACGACGAAGTAGTGCAACTGAGTCTTGTCAAGATATTTCAATTTACGAATACTTTGTTTAACCTTGTTTGTAACCTTGCGTGCTTTCATATTCTTTTCTTCCTTTTAAGAGTCTAATTCTACTATAAGTTAATTATACATAATAAATGCTTTTTAGTCAATGATAAAGAATTCTTATTTAAGCTGTTGACGGCAATTTGATGTTGAAATATAAAAAAGCCTTAATGCTATATGCATCAAGGTTAATTGTTTGGCATATCGAACCAATTCGTCTCAATATTTTGTGGAGTAACAGCTGGTTCTGGAACAAATGGTGTTACTGCGCTTGGTTCATTTTGAACAACCTGTTGTTCTGGAGCAATCGTCTCTTTAATATTTTGTTGTACATAAGATGCATGTTGTTCAGTATGCATGTCGTTTAATTGCAAAGTTGCGTTATATCTTTTAGCTGCTTCGATTTCCTGTTCTTTAAGTTTGTTTATGTTAGCTACCATTTCAGCGTATTTAGTTTCTATTTCAGCTAAATCGATAGGTTTTAATACAGATGCTGCATTACCAGTTGATGTGTCGCTTGTGTCAGTCTCTATGTTATCAATCGGTTCAATAGGCGCGGGCTGTTCGACTTTAGGGACTTCTGCCGGCTCTTCGATAGGAGCAACAGTAGGCTCTGGAATCGTTTCTGCTATTGGTGGCGTTGTTAAATTATCTATGCTAGGTTGTTCAATTTTTTCTTCTTCAACTACAGTTGGCTGCTCTGGAACAGTTGGTATAGGTTCATTAGCTTCTGGTGTTGGTGTGGCCGTTGCAATTTGTTCTGCATATAAACCTCTTTGTTTATTGATATAATCATAGCTAGTAGGCATTGCGATCGCACGTTCACTCACTGAAATGCCAGGATTTAACTCGCTAAGAGGTAGATATTTAACATTAGGAGTAAGCACTCCTTTGATAGAATCACTCATAATATCTTTAAGGACATGCCAATCGTCATCTGTAATAGGAGTATCTAATGCAGGGTTATCCTGTTTAATTTTTGCAACATATATTTTTACAGTGCTACTAGGTCCAACTCCCACAGTCTCATTTAACGTATAATATGCATATTTCTTAGATGTATCAGTTTTTTCTAAATAGCATATAATATCCGCTGCGACGACATTTCCGTCCATTTGTGTAATATTTACTTTTTCGTTCATATCAATCCCTCTTATTCTATATAAGATATTAGCATATTTTGATATCTTATTCAACCTTATTCTTTTTTAAAATGAAATATTTACAACCATAAGCGCAGTATTCATTAATGTATGTTTCTATTTGTGAGACGTCGTTTATTTCGTTATGATTAGCATTACCTTTTTCATTAAAACCTTTTAGTCTCAATTTCCCGTAAGCCCAGTCTCCGACGATATAATCGTAATTTTCGAAATATTCGGTGTATCTTTCTTTAAACGCTTCATAATCGAATCCGTTTCTTTCATCTTTTATTAGCTCATAGTTTTTATCTTCTATTGTTATCATATATTCATATCCCTCATTTGTCTTCTTACATATGTAAGAACAAGTATATTATGCCAATTGCCATCTCCGCTGCGATTATAGACGCGATCATTATAGCATCAGTGAATCCACTACCTGTAGAAAGAGGTGTTTTAATAAACAGTTCTTTCAAGCTTCTAGGTTTAGAACTCTTTTTGTCGGCATCTACTTCGATTGAAGCAAGTTTATCTTCTATATATTTGTTGAGCTCGCTTACCATGCGATAGTCCATCTTTTTGACATCCTGTAAACTCGTGCCGAATTTTGCATAGGTAAATTCATCTAAGTATTTCGGTTTAATTTCCACTAATTCGACATTGTCGGTAAGCATGCGTTTCTTTTTGTTCCAAACTTCTCTAGTTCTATTAGGGTTTAGAGAGTTATTAAAATGCCATTTAATCATTTCAAAATTGTTTAACAAGTTATTTTCAAAGTGGCTTATCTCTTCCAAAGTAGGCTCGATCAAAAGACATTTATATAAAAACATCTGAATAAGGGAAACCTCTATCTTAGAAGCTATATCCGATTTTACGGAAGGATCGCGAAGTTTTTCGGCTTTAAAGTTTCCGTATTTTAATGTATCTCTTAAAAAATTGTCGTATAAAGTTCTAGAAAGACCATAAGTGTGAAGAAGTTTAGTAAACTCCACTTCATTTTTATCTTCGTATACTTGGCGCAGTTTATCTTCACCATATATGTCGCAGAGGCATTCGACGATGTGAGCTTCGAACGTTTCTACTTTGTGAGAAGTAAAATAGTCAGACATACCAATTGTAATAAAAGCATTTATAAAAACGTTTTCACTCATATCGACAGACTCCTATCTTGTCCTAATTATAGCACAATAATTCAATTTGGGGAAGATTCATTTGACATTTTTTTAAAGTTATTGGAAATTCTGAAAGATTATTAACGTTTTATTCTGATATAGGAATATTTATCATGTCACTTTTGGAGTTTATCGTTCCTCCAAATAAACTCGGAACAGAACCTGCAATTATTTTAGAAGCTATGAGTGATGAATATTCACTGTCTATTTCAAAAACTTCGAAAGGATAAAGGATAGACGTCCTTATAAATATATCGAGATAGACTTCGATAAGGGCATTATTTATGCCAAAAGATTTAACGGTGGTGCGCACGTTTCCTAGAGCTACATCTGATACTTCTACTTTGACGGGCATCTTGGGGCCGACGTTTGTAAGAATCGGATTTTTGGAGAGAAGACCTATGGGGATGTCGAGACGGTAGCCAAGAAAATTATAATCGTTTAAACTGTCGTTTAAATAGCCTGTAATTTCTGATAAAAGCTGAGAACTCTTTTTTATATCAAAATCGACTTCGGATATCTCATCTTTAGAATTTTTTAAAACCTTAATAAGTTTATCTATATCTAAATCGACATCGTTTACGTGAGTAAATGCTTCTTTTAATAACAAAGTATTTTGTTTCTTAACAGAATGTGCAATATAAGTCGTCAAATTAGAAGACAGATTTTTAATAAAAATAAAAGTCAGTAGGAATGCGAAAAAAACGCTAATGATAATAGCACAGATAATTTTCTTTTTAATAACGGCATTCCAGTTTTTTAGTTTTATTCTTTTCATAGTTAATTATATGAAAAAAGGACTATTAAAATAGTCCTAAATTTAAGAATTTGTTTAAAAGATAGACGGCAATCGCTATAGTTATGATGACGATTATGACGATGAGTATTTTGACTAGAACGCTTCCGCCTTTCATCTCTTTTTCTAAATCGGAAAAATCGTCCATGTCTCTTTTATTGATTTGGTAATTGCCTGTATAAAACGAATTAGAAAGCTCTTCTGTTTGAGTTAGAGGAGATTCTGTTTTCTTTTCATCTTGCTCTTCAGCTGTTTCGCTTTGTACTAATTCGTTTTCTAGTTCCTCTTCGATTTCTTTGCGTGAGAGTTTCTTTGTTTTTTCAAGTTCTTCTAAGATAGTCGGCTTTTTGTCTGGCTGTTCATCATCGAGATATACCGGTTCAAGTGTTTCTGTCTCGTCGCCACCTAGTAAGTCGCCCATCAAGTCGTCTGAATCGTTAGTATGATGATTTCGTTCAGCATTTTCGTTGACCGTTTTTATCAAGTTGATTAATGTTTTTTCTTCTTCACTTATCTTTTCGTCTTTTTCATCATCAGTTCTACTTGAACTTATATTTAAACTGTTTAATATATCATATTGCGTTTCACGAAGATGTTCCAACCTTTCGCGGTCATAATCACGCGGTTTGTTTTTATGGGCGGTTTCTATGACTTTCTTAAGGTCATATTCTTTGGTTTCAACTTCGTCATCGTCGGAGTCATCCCCATCATCTTCATATTCCTCGAGGTTAGTATAAGTAGGTTTTCTCTTATCGTATTTTTCGCTTATCAATTCCTTAATATCGTCGATATTTAAATCGTTCTCCGTCTTAATCACAGATACGTTACTCGAGAGATTTAGTTTTTCGTAATTATCATCAGAAATATCGTCATAAGCTTCTTTATGACGCATAGTTCTCTTATCTGTATCGGAGTTTTTTTCTTTATAATATTTATCCATTCTAGAACTCATATACTTCACCATTTTCATTTTAACATATTTCCTTTGAGATTAAAATATAAATCTTGCTTTAAAGATAAAAATAATCTATAATGTGTGACAGGAGGAATAATGAAAAAAGTAATAGTTAATCAAGACAAGTGTATTAGATGCGGGGCTTGCATGTATGCTGCACCAGAAGTATTTGGATGTGGAGAGAATGGCGAGTCAGTTGCGTTAGTGGAGTTCGTAGAAGACGACAATAAAGATGCAATCATGGCAATGGAAGGTTGTCCAACTGGGGCGATTACTTTAGAAGAAACTGCCGAAACTGAAAAACAAGATTGTCACTGCGAATCTTGTGAATGTGGCGACGAATGCCATTGTGGGGAAGAGTGCGATTGTCACTCTTGTCACGAAGAAGCCTAATGAGTTTCTTTTTTTTGCACTTATTTTATCTTATTTAAATCGCCATCGATGATTATCGGATTAAAGCCTATAATCTCGTCTTTTAGTAATCCTTCGGGTATATCGTTTATCATGTAAATCTTTTTACCTAATCTAAACGCGTCGTACATTTCTAAGAAAGTTGCGCCACCGATATAATTTTCTTGATCGTTTTTGGTGTAATTTAAAACTAAGACGGCATCCACATTTGAGATAGTTCTTTCGCTGTGTTTTATCATAGAGGCTTTCCAATTAGCATGTTCGGTTGTCCCTCTATATTTCCCTTCCGTTTCGGGGCAGTCATAACAATTCGGCAAAGTAATAATGTGACCGTTATCTTCTAATTCTTTTTTAATAGGAGGTATTCTATCATAAAATGCTTTGCTGCAAATGAGAAATAATTTCATTATCTATCCACATTCCTTTTATATAATTATTCATCTTCACAAAAATCTTCGATATATGTTGCACTTTTATGTGGCTCATCTCTTAATAAGTCTTTATAATCTTGTTGTCTTAGAACCTCATAAACCATGATGGCTACTGTATTAGAAAGGTTTAAGGCACGAACTTTGTCAGTCATAGGCATTCGCATACAGCGGTCGAGATGGGGTTTTAGAATTTTAGGTGGGATACCAGTAGATTCTTTGCCAAAGATAAAATAGAGATTTTTAGAAGTATCACTATAATCGAAGGAAGTATGAGGGCGGTGACCATATCTCGTCAAAAAATAGTATTCTCCGTTCGGATTTTTAGCAAAAAAGTCTTCGATATTTTCGTATACAGTGTAGTCACAATTGTCTATATAATTAACGCCACTGCGCCTAATATATTTTTCGTCTAAGCTGAAACCTAGAGGTTTTATGAGGTGCAATTTAGAATCGGTCGCGACACATGTACGCATAATGTTGCCTGTATTGCCAGGTATTTCTGGTTCAAATAAAACTATATTTATCATTTTTAATCTCCAATCGAATAATATTTTACTTTATCTATTTCTAGAGGAAACTCGACACAGAAAGGTTTGTATTTGTTCGTATCGTTCGAGTATATTAACGGTTTTTCTAAAAGTTCATCTTTTTGTTCATCGTATATTTTTAAAGTAAACGAACCCTCTTTTAATTTATTATTAAAGATATTACCACATACACTATAAGTGTTCGAATCCTTATTAAATTTAGAAGTTATGGTCGTCATCACAAAGCCATCTATCGATATATCGTAGTCGATTTCTTCTGTTGAAATGAGTTCATCCTTGCTATGTGAGTTTTCTACTTTATAGAGTTTGGCTGGTTCTTGAGCGTTAACCGATAATACTTTATAGTTATCGAATATCTCAGCACTTATTCCACCTAAGCCTATCGTTCCGTTTAAGGTTTCTTTACACGTTTCTATTGAGGCATCTTGAGGATGACCCAAACTTTGTTCAATCGCGTCGGCTATTTTACAGTAGTCGGCTTCTTTTTTTAAATCTTTAATCATCATGAGGTAGACACCATTTTTAAGAGAGACGTCGTATTCGTTATCGATAGTCGCGAGACTCTTCTCTTTATTAAAAGCAATAGTAGAATCTTTAAAATACTTGGAATTTTTGAGTGCCGTTTCTAACTTTGTAAAACGAGAGTCTTCTATATTTTCTACGTCGATATCATAAGCTCGACTGTTCTTAATAAAACGCGAGACAAAATTCCCCAAAATTATGATACATAAAACCACTATCAGTATGAGACCAAATCTCTTCATTAGAGCCTCCTTTAATTAATCTATTTAAATGATAACACATTTTTTTCGAAAATAAAAGAAAGCCTAAGTGGCTTCTCAGTTGTATTGACTAGTAATACCGAAGTAAGTTTCCATAGTTATCCAGTCGCCATTGTTATAGAGCTTAGATGCTAAGTTTTCCCCTACATAACGCAGGTGCCATGGTTCGTAAATATATCCTGTCTCGTTGTCTTTCCCTTTTGGATAGCGGATGATGAAGCCATATTTATGACAATTTTCGTTTATCCAAATTCCTTCTTTTGTATCAGCAAAAGATTGGGTTACTGTATTTAAATCGAAAGCTAAACCAGACTGGTGTTCGCTGTGGCCAGGTCTAGCCGAGTACGTATCGGCAGCAGCTTTTCCGTTTGCGTTGGCATATCCATTATATAAAGCTGTTTGATAACCATATGAACGAAAACCACTTGCTATCCAAAGAGTCAATCCATTTGCGGCAGCATCCGTTTTCATTTTATTATAGGCATCGATGACGCTTTTATCTAAACAATCTGCGCAGTTAGCTGTATTGACAGTCTTGTAGGTGTTTTTAGGGACATAGTCTTCTGGTAAAGGATAGGTCTTGTTTACAATTAAGTAACCGTCTACGTATGTTATACCATCTTTTGTCTCGATAGCGAATCCTTTAGTTGTAACGCCACTTGAAGTAGGAGGGGGCGTATCAATTGTAGGCTTATTTGGTTCTTCTGTCGGTTCATTCGGTTTGGGATTAGTCGAAGTGGCTGGGTCTTTTGGTTCATTTTGGTTAACGTCTGGCTTTTTAGTCGAGGTATTGTTTTCATCGTCGGTAGTACTAGATGTACTATTTCCGTCGTTTTTTTCTTCAGATTTAGGTTCGTTTGCTTTGATGTCTATTTCTTTATCGTTTGTAATTTTCAAACCATACCAAATAACTCCATTGATTAAAAGCCCTAAAAGGATGAACTTAAGTAAAGTCGTCCTAAATTTTTTATTGCTTTTTACCTTTTTAATATTTGCCAGTCCTAAAATTAGAAAAAGCGTGGGAACAATTATCATAAGGGCAAAGAAGACAGTCTCCAATATTTTCATAATACTTTTCTCCTAACTAAATTATATTTATCTAGTAAGATTATAGCACATTTTAGACTGCTCGGTTTTAATTTTTGCCAAGTATTTAAAAAATCGAGTAAAATACTCGATTAAGGTGCGCGGTAAGGATCAGTCATGGTACCTGTTCCTACTAAAGTACTTGCGTATTCTGGACCTAGGTTTATGACAGGAGCACCAGCATGTTTATTTTGTACATAATCACTACTTAAAAGCGGGGATATATGATATACATGCGCATATCTGTTATAAAACTGAAAAGGAGAAAGCGTCCAATAAGAATAGTCTCCTTTATTAAGATAATATTTAGAATTAATTTTCCCATCTAAGCTTCCAGCTGCAACAGCTTCATCTATTGTTATTAATGCTACTGGATATGTCAAAGAGCCATTTCCTTTTTTTGTGTCACTTACTGTAAAAGCATCATTTTTTTGTATACATTTAAATGTCGGAATGACATCAGCTATATGTTCTATGTTAGAATAAAATCTCCATCGTGCTCCATAAAATGTTGTTGTACTGTCTCCATATCCTGTTCCTTTATTGTTACTAGCAAAGCTTCTATCGTTACAGAATATTTCATCGCTTACTTCTCCACTATAACCAGTGTCGACTATATTCTCTTTATACCAATTATCAATAGCGGTTTTTATTGTTGATGACTCGGTATTGGTTTGTGCTTCATCCTTATCCTTGCTATTTGTTGATCCTGCAGGATTATACATATAACCTACAGCTTTTGCATCATAAGGATAAAAGTTATAATATATACTATCAAATGCTACTCTGTCTATATTTGTTTCCCCATTAGCATGAGCACTAGTCCCATCATAAATTATTCTTAAACTTCCATCTCCATTGATTCTTATGATTCTCCACCAGAATCCT
>CAZLNI010000036.1:0-10315 GCA_964560995.1 uncultured Muribaculaceae bacterium | reverse complement strand
ATAGTATACTTAATATGGTGATAACTGTGGATGGATTTACAAGCCAAGAAGAATTATATAAAAAAGTTGAACCAGCTTTGAAAAGTAAAGTCAAAGATTTAACTAGGCGCGGAGTAAATTATGTCCAGAAAGCGGACATCTGGAATTATCTAAAAAACGAAGTGTGGTGCAAAAAGACGGATCTCACTTTGGGCGAGATAGTGAACGACATCATGACCATCCCCAATCGAGAACTCGAATCTTATGTTCAAGATGTTATGAGCAAAAAGGTGCGCGCTCGTGAAGAAGACGACGTCTTATAATTATAAAAAGAAAGAGATACAAACCATGATTGATACATTAAAAGAAAAACTATTACAAAATATTGAAACTTATATTAAGAAAGAGGGAATAGAGATTATTTCCTCTTCTATTGAGTATGCCCTTAAATACAAAGATGCAGCCCTAGATATAAAGGGCAACCCATATTTTTTACACATTTTGAGAACTGTTCTAATATTGACAGAATTGCATGCCGATTACATCACAATCGCGTCTGCCTTAGTCGAATGGATTCCAATAGAAGTAGAGGACGTTTCATGCGAAGACATCCGTCGCGACTTCGGCGACGAAATAGGCGACATTACTGAGAGCCTATATAAGATAAATACGCTTAAGCTAAAAGATAACGACGAAGCGAGTGCAATTTACTTTAGAAAAGTTTTAGTCGGGTTATCTACCGATGTTCGCGTCATCATCATAAAGCTCGCCTGTCGTTTAGATAACCTAAGGGAAGTATATACTGAGCCGAGCGAAGAACAGAAGAACAAATGCATAGAGACAGAAAGTGTACTTATTCCAATTGCCCACCGTCTCGGAATCAACTACATCAAAAGCGAATTAGAAGACTTATGTCTAAAATACCTTAAGCCAGATATATATAAAGAGATACTAGACAATTTGAATGCCGACTACGACGAATTGCAAAGCTACATCGACGAGATGAAAGAGACTCTCGCCGACATCATGAACGAACATGGTATTAAATTCCGCATTAAAGGGCGTGTCAAGAGTGTGCACAGTCTTTACACTAAACTTGCCAAAGGCAAACGTTGGAGCGAAATATACGACATCTTAGCCCTGCGCATAATCGTAAAAGAAGAATCCGAGTGTTACCTCGCCATCGGACTTATTCACGCCAAGTTTAGACCGATACCTAAACGTTTTAAAGACTACATTGCCCAACCTAAAGAGAACATGTACCAAAGTTTACACACCGGTGTAATCGGACCGAACGGAAACGTCTTTGAAATCCAAATTAGAACTGAAGATATGGATGAAATAGCTGAATGCGGAATCGCCTCCCATTGGTCTTATAAGGAGCACGGTACGAAAGCTATCCAAAAGTTAATGGAACAAAAACTCGAACTCTTTAGAGAATCTATGGAACTCGCCGATTCGGATGACGCGGCCATAAACGAATTTAAAGAAGTTTTCCTATCGAATATGATATATGTCTTCACGCCTAAGGGCGATGTCTTAGAACTTCCAGAAGGCGCAACTCCTGTCGACTTTGCCTACCGGATTCACTCCCATATAGGAGATACTTTAGTAGGAGCTATCGTCAACGACCAAATCGTCTCTGTCGACACCGAACTTAAAAATAACGACATCGTCAAGATTATGACGAACCCTTCATCTACTCCTAACAAAGAATGGCTGAAATTCGTCAAAACTTCGCAAGCTAAAAATAAGATAAAAGCTTATTTTAGTAAAAAAGACCGCGAAAATTATATAGCTAAAGGCGACGCCCTATTGACAAAAGAGATTAAAAGGCAACATCTAAATATTACAGAGACACTAAATGAAGAAAATGTAAATAAGATTCTAAATACTTTAAAACTAAAAGACTTGGACGAAGTCAAACTTTGCGTTGGCTCCCTTCGCTACACGGCAAACTATATCTTAAGCATACTAAACGAAGAAAAACAGGATGTCTCAGATTTGATTTTAGAGAAAATTACTACTCACGCTAAAAAGGACAAGGACGTCAAAAACGATATAGTCGTCTTAGGCTGTGACGACATTTTAGTTACTACGGCGAACTGCTGCAAACCTGTATACGGCGACGACATCATCGGGTATATAACCAAAGGGGAAGGCATAGTCGTCCATAAGACGAACTGTGCAAACATCAAGAATATGGAATCTAGATTTATCGACGTCAGCTGGAACGACAATCCGAGCGAAAAATATACGACGGGTATCATAATTCATGGTAACAGCCCATCGAACGATGTATTGAGCATAGTCACGGCATGTTCACAAAGAGAGTTAACTATCGAATCGATCGACACTTTAAAGAGGGACACGCATAATGATTATAAATTACTAGTCCGCGTTCCCAATAAAGACATCTTGCGATTATTTATCCTCGATTTAGAGAGAATGCCGTTTGTCGACCACGTAGAAAGGGAGGTATAACGATGCGCATATTAGTTAGCCGAGTAAAATCCGCCAAAGTCGAAGTTGAAGGAAAGATTACAGGTTCTTGTGATAAAGGACTCCTCGTCTTATCTTGCTTCAAAGAAGGCGACGGCCCAAAAGAAATAGAATACTTAGCCAAAAAGTGTGCTAACCTGCGCATTTTTGATGACGAGGAAGGTGTCATGAACAAGAGCATACAGGATGTAAACGGCTCTATCTTATCTATAAGTCAATTCACTCTTTATGCCGATGCCCAAAAAGGAAATCGTCCGAGCTATATTAAAGCTTTAAAAGGAGAAGAATCAGCTAAATTGTATGAAGATTTCAATAGAGAACTCTCGAAGTATGTCCATACAGAGAAAGGTATCTTTGGAAGCGATATGCAAATAACAGCTGAGCACGATGGCCCTATAAACATCATCGTCGATTCCAAGTGAAGACATGAAAAAGATTAAAAAGATACTGCTCATTTTGGCAATATTATGTGTTTTAGGCTGTCTCACCATTTTAAGCATCAACTTTTATGTCAAACAGATCTCTTCTGAATATATTATCGATATAGATAATTCGACTAATCTCGAGGATGTCGATTATATCCTCATCTTAGGAGCAGGTATAAATGCCGATGGCACGCCTAGTCCCATGTTAAAAGAAAGACTCGATACTGGCAAAGAACTATATAAAAAAGGGGTAGGCGATAAAATAATCGTAAGTGGAGACCATTTAAAGGAAGACCATGACGAAGTCAACACGATGAAAAACTACATGGCTACAAACGGTGTTCCATCAGATGCCATTTACATGGACCACGCAGGAATATCTACATATGATAGTCTTTATAGAGCGAAAAACTTCTACAGTGCTAAAAACATCTTCATCGTCACCCAAGAATATCATCTCTATAGATCCTTATATATAGGAAAGAAACTAGGTCTAGAAGTCCATGGCGTAAGTGCCACTAAGACGATTTATAATGGACAAATATATAGAGATTTTAGAGAGTTCCTTGCTCGCATCAAAGACTACGCCAAATGCTTAATCGCACCAGCCTCTCAAGTCACAGGCGAAGCTATCCCTGTCTCTAAAGGTGGCAATGCGACGAACGACAAAGATTACATCGTCATCAAAAACTGCCGTCAAACTGAAGACGAAAAGTACATAAATGCTTACTTCATTTTAGAAAAAGTTAAAGATATACTTAAAAGAAACGAATTCCAAGTTTCTCAAAAGACGCACGAGATAGACTATGCTCTAAAGACTTCTCTTAATGAAGAATATGGTATAATCTACACTGAAAATGCTATCGTTTTAACAAAAGGAAATATGGAAGCCACCTTAAATGAAGAAGATTCCGAAACGATAAAAGACATCATTTCTAGTTTTTAACCGCTAAACGTACCTAATTTGGTGCGTTTTTTGTAATATTACTCTAAATAATTAATACACTTAAATGAAAGGATAGTATTTATGGAGAAAACACAAATATTCAAATCTATTGCTAAACGCGGTAATGGCGAAATTTATTTAGGAGTCGTCGGCGCTGTCAGAACGGGGAAATCGACGTTTATCAAAAGATTTATCGAAAATCTCGTCGTACCCAATATAAAAGACGAGTATGAAAAAAAGCACTGTTTAGACGAGATACCACAAAGTGCACAGGGAAAGACAATTATGACGACTGAACCGAAGTTCGTCCCATCTAATGGTGCAACTATCGAAGTAGGAGAATTCGCAACTAATATCAAACTCATCGATTGTGTAGGCTATGTCATACCTGGTGCTTCTGGTTATGATGATGAAATGGGAAATCCTCGCATGGTTAAAACCCCATGGACGCCAGAAGAAATACCTTTTACAGAAGCAGCTGAAATCGGTACAGAAAAAGTAATCAGAGATCATGCCACGATAGGCATCGTCGTCACTACCGATGGTTCGTTCGGAGAAATCGCGAGATCGGAGTACGTAAATGCCGAAGAGAGAGTTATAAGTGAACTTAAGATGCTCGGAAAACCTTTCATCGTCATCATGAACACTGTCCATCCGACTAACTCTGAGACAGTAAGATTATCTTCTGAAATCGAAAGTAAGTACGATGTGCCAGTTTTACCTATAAGCGTAGAGACGATGAATGAAGTCGAAATCATGGATATCTTAAAGACGGCATTGATGGAATTCCCTGTCTTAGACGTAAACGTAAGTATTCCAGATTGGATTCACGCATTAGATAACAAACACGAGATTAAGGCAGAATTCTTAAACAAGATTAGAGAATCTGTCATGGAAGTTGACAAAATCAAAGATATCGACAACATACTGAGCCACTTCAACGAGACGAAATACATAAGTAAAAGCTATATGAGCGAGCTTGATGCCTCAGAAGGTATAGTGACACTTAAACTAGAAGCGTCCAATGACCTATATAAAGAGACACTAAAATCTGTCATGGGAGACGTATCTCTATCTAAAGCTGGTATATTGAAGATGTTTTTGAATATGAGTTCAGGGGCAAGCGAGACATTACAAATCAAAGACGCACTTAAAATGGCGAGAAGTACGGGGTATGGAATCATGTATCCGGAACTTAAAGACATGAAACTAGAGACACCAGAGATAATCAAACAGGGTAACAAATACGGCGTAAAACTCAAAGCCGTCGCAAGTTCTATTCACTTGATTAAAGTCGATGTCGAAAGTACATTTGAACCTATCATCGGAAGTGAACTGCAAAGTAAAGAACTTATCAATTATCTCATGAAGGACTACGAAACCGACCCATCTAGCATTTGGAAAAGCGAGATTTTTGGACGCAGTCTAGACGTCATAGTCAAAGAAGGCATCCAAGGAAAACTTTCACTCATGCCAGAAACTACGAGATTTAAGTTGGGTTCTACCATAACTAAGATAGTTAATAAAGGGGCTAATAATTTAATCGCCTTCGTAATTTAAAACTGCTGATGCAGTTTTATTTTTTTGAAACGTAAAAGAATGTAAATTCTACGACAACAACTTGTTTTAAATGTCAAATATGATAATATGGAGATAGAGAGGAGAAGTTTAAATGAAAAAAAGTGCGCTTTATATTTTGATTACAGTTTTATTTGTATTTTTAATCGGTGTAGTAACTCACTTGATTCTCACGAGTAATAATAATCCCAGCAAAAATGATAAAGAGCTTATCGAATTAAAGAGTGAAGAACTCATGGAATATTTGGGATATGTTCCTAAAGACTATGTAATCGACGAAGAGAACAACGTCTATGCAAAACCCAAAAAAGTTACAGATATTGAAATGGAAGTATTACTTGGCGTGACTATCGACTATGCAAATCACTATACGGATTTGGCTAAAACTTCGATAAGCGATACAACTATCTTGACATACGACAAAGACGAAATTGACAAACTGATGTCTAGATTATACAACGTAAAAGCCGAAGCCGTTCTTGAAGGAGAATATGGATGTACTAAAGTTACAGCTAAGCAAACCATCTATGAACAAACAGGCGGATGTGGCGGAGGCGCTACGGAAAAACTTTTAAGCTATATCGATTCATACGAAGCGACAAATGAGACTCTTACTATTTATGAATATAACGTGTACTATAAGGCTCATTTAGGTTCTACCAAAGATGATTCTGTTTCGATACGAGATATGTACACAAAAAAAGAAGAAGATTTGCTAAACCGCTGTGCAACTAACGAAGACTACGAAGATTATGAAAAATGCGCACGCAATTACTTTGAAGGACATAAAAAAGAATTTACAAAATATAAACATACCTTTAAAAAAGGAAATGCTGGCTACTATTGGTTTGAAACCGAAATTGCCTAGAATTTACCTTTTTTCTTCTAGGCAATTGTGCTACACTTAAAATACATTATGAAGGAGTATGCAAATGAAGATATATTTAACGAGACACGGACAAGTACCGTCGAATATCATAGGAAGATTTAATCCTAAGGATGAGGACTTGACTGACAAAGGAATAGAACAAGCAGAAAATTTAAGAAGATTAGTAGAGACAATCGACTACGACATCATCATCTCGTCGCCTTATTTAAGGGCTACCCATACAGCCGAATTGATTAACGTCAAGAATAAACCTATCTTGGAAGACGAAAGATTAAAAGAACGAGACGCAGGTAATCTCATCGGGCAAAGTTTAAATGTCGTCGATAGAGAAGAATATTGGAATTACAACTCGGATACCATATTTTCTAATGAAGAGAAAATAAAAGGCTTTTTCTCACGGATAGAAAACTTCCTTGAAGATTTGAAAAGTAAAGATTACAATTCCGTTTTAATCGTCGCACACTCTGACATATCTAAGGCTTTTAGTGCCTACTGCGATGGAATAGGGGATGGCAGATTCTTAAATAGAGGAATAGCGAATTGTGAAATAAAAGAATACTATTTAAAAGGTGCATATGAAGAAGAAAATTGAAAACTATAAGAGGAAAAATTTATTTAAGCTCTATGACAGTTATACTAAACCATTTGCTTCTATAACCACTAGGTTAGACGTAACTAATATATATAAGCTATCTCGAAAATACGGACATTTCTACGCGACGATGGGCTACTATCTTACTAAAGCGATGTGCGAAATCGAAGAATTTCGCGTCACTTATGAAAAGGGGGAGTTCTACGTTCACGATACAATTGTTCCAAGCTATGTGGAACTATTAGAGGATGGTACGATCGGTTTCTTCGATGCTCCCCTCACTCAAAACTATGAAGAATACTTAAAATCATTTGATGAAGTCAAAAATAGGCTGTTGAAAGGTGAAAAGATGCCTCTATCAACTGACGCAGTCGTCTGGTTATCTTGTGAACCGTGGTTTAAAGCTAGCTCAATTGACCCTCCTTTTGATAAGAATGAAAGAGTAACACAATTGATATGAGATCGGTACGAGTTGGAAAACGATCGTTGCTATGTCGACCTTACTATTTTTTTCCATCACGGATTTTTAGACGGTTCGCACATAGGGAAACTGCTTAAGCTTATAAACGAACAAATCGACGGATTATCTATAAAATAAAGCTAAAAAGAAGTGTTTTTATGTAAAATAGATGATTTTTTGCACTATTTTAATCTTTTCTCTTGATTTTTACCTTTGAAATATGATAATTTATTAAATGTAAGGAAGATAAAGTAGTTCAGATTTCCTTATAAATAAAAAATAGGAGGTATTTTACAATGAACAAAGCTGATTTAATGGAAAAGGTTGCAGCAACTGTTGGACTTTCTAAAGCTGACGCTGGTCGTGCACTAGACGCTGTATTAGAAGGTATCGCTGAAGGCCTTAAAAAAGAAGGAAAGGTTACACTAGTTGGATTTGGTACATTCGCAACAAAAACTCGTGCTGCTAGAAATGGTATCAACCCATTAACTAAACAACCTATTTCAATTCCTGCTAAGACTGTTGTATCATTCAAAGCTGGAAGCAAACTAAAAGATTCAGTTAACTAGTAGAATACAGATTTTAAAGACCGTTAATTTGGTCTTTTTAATTTGTCTTTATTATGGTAAAATGGTTAAAGAATAGGTTAGGTGATAAACATGGATAGTAAAGATGAAAAAAAGAAACAACGAGAAGCTGGTAATCCGATATTTATACTGATAATATTCGCCGTACTAATAGGTTTTATCTTTTACATTCCCGAAATATATAAAAAGTATAACGAAGATATCTCCAATTTTTTGCGTGGCGATAAGCCAGAAGAAAAGAAAGATGATAAAGATGATAAGAAAGCAGCCATCAGTGCTTACTATCAGCTCGGTAGCAAAAAGGATATCAAGTTTAACGAAATAGTAGTGACTAACATCTCTCTAAACTCTGATAAGACTGTCTCGTTTACAATAAACACCGATGATACGATAGACCTCGACGAACTAGACTATTATGTCGAATTTTATGAAGAAAGGACGACCTTTGTTGGAAGACGTGCCCTTCATGGGAAAGTAACGAAGAACCGTTCCTTCACCCTAGATGTGTCATCCCTCCCTCTCACGACGACGACTTTTATGGTCTTAAGCCACATCTCTGACGGGACTATTAAACCATTAGATACGACGACGGACGAATCCGGTCTTTCGACTATAAAGTGTTCTCGCAAAGAAGAGGTATACGAATATCAGTTCTATCTAAAAAAACTGTCTAAAACCACGTATAAATACACATATTCTAATAATAATTTAGATGAATTCGCAGCATCACTACTAGACATGCAGAAAAAAGAGAAAGCGTACAACGAATATACAGGAGTAAATGCCCGCATAACAGAAAATGCCACCTCGTACATTTTCTTAAGCGAATTCGATTATGAAAACGTCACGTCATTTAAAAGAGTAGGCGATCCTCTCATTTTCGACAAAGGGACCTTAAACAACGTCGTTAAGTTCAAGATGGATGCAGAAGGGTTCGATTGCGTGTGACGGAAAAATTAGAATTTACGATTTCGGACTTCAGTGGCCCCTTAGATCTCCTCTTACATCTCGTAAAAGAATCTAAGATGGACATCTATGAAGTTCCAATAGAACATATAACGAAAGAATATGTCGACTTTATCGAAAAGATGGAAGTAATGAACATCGACATAGCAAGTGAATACTTAATACTCGCGAGTGAACTCATCCATTTAAAAAGCAAGATGCTTTTAAACATCAAAGATACAGATGAAGAAGAAGGGGACCAGTTAGAATTCAAAATCGGTACTGAAGAAGAACTGCGCCATCGACTCATAGAATACCAAAAATACAAGGAGATAAGCGAAGACTTTAAAGAATTAGAAAGTCGCCGCAGTGAGGTACTTACGAAAATACCGGAATCTTTAAACGAATATAGAGAAGACGTTGCTCTAAATACAGATGTAACTTTGGAAGATTTAGTCTCAGCTTTCTCTCAGTTTTTAGAAAGACAAAAGTATATTAAGCCTCTCTCTACGAAGATAACGAGACGTGAAATAAGCGTAGAACATAGGTCGAAAGAGATAAGAGACATTCTTTCTAAACATAAAAAAGTCGAATTTTTTGACCTTTTCGATGAACCTTCTCGCGAGTATGTCGTCGTAACCTTCCTCTCCGTTTTAGAGATGACTAAAAACGACGAAATAGCTATAAGGCAAGAAGAAAATTTTGCTAACATATATATAGAAGCGAAGTGATTATTATGAATTTATTAGGAGTTTTAGAAGGCATCCTCTTTGCTGTAGGGGATGAAGGAATTACATTAAAAGCACTATGTGAAGTAATGAATATCGATACGGAAGGGGCTAAGGACCTCTTAAGACAACTACAAAAACGATATGAAACCGACGAATATGGCATACGTGTGAGTTATCTAGGCGACGCCTTTAAACTAACGACTAAAAAAGAGCATAAGGAATACTACCATAAACTACTAGGCAATCCAGAAACGCAGACTCTTTCGGAAACCTCGCTAGAAGTTCTCGCCATCATCGCCTACAACCAGCCTATAACGAGAGTAATGATAGACGATCTGCGAGGCGTAGCATGTGGGCAGATAGTACGCAAACTAGTCGCACGTGGCTTAGTAAAGATAGTCGGCAAATCGAAGATGCCTGGTAAACCTAATCTATACGGAACTACCAAAGAATTCTTAGACTACTTTGGTCTATCTACAATCGATGATTTACCTAAATTGGATTTAGAAGAGACTAAAAAAGAAGATGAAACAGAACTATTCACGTCTATTTACAAAGAAAATGAAGAATTAGTTTAAATAAAGGTAGAAATATATACCAATAATGTGTTATAATCTTCTTGTGCCTGCCTCTGTGGCGGAATTGGTAGACGCGCTGGACTCAAAATCCAGTGGTAGCGAT
>CAZLNI010000035.1:2076-10598 GCA_964560995.1 uncultured Muribaculaceae bacterium | reverse complement strand
TATGACAATTATAATCTATTTGACATTCGAAAAGAATAACTTTTTTTAATATGTTAGTCGAAACTTTAACTATTTTTGGATGCAATAACATGCTCGTCTTTGTCCATTCGAACGATTGTATAGGATATTCATTAAAACTTACTTCTAAATTAAAATCGTGTTTCATCTTATTTCCTTTCCTTAAAAGTACAACCTACTAAGACTATTCCCACTAAGCCAACTAGGCACTCTATTTTGCTCACGACGAACAAAAGATATCCGCCCAAGTTGTAACCTAGAGTGAAGAGATTTGTGTACATAACTAAAAAAGCGAGAGAAATACTTATTAGAATTATGCCACCAAAATAAGAAACGATACGTAAAATTTTATCAACCCTTTCAATATTTTATTTCTAATGCAATACATTTTATTATATAATGAAGTAGGTGATATTATGCTATTAGAGATTATAAAATACGTTCTTTTTGGGTTTGTTCAAGGTTTGACGGAACCCCTACCGATAAGTTCAAGTGGACACTTGGTAGTCCTTCGTTATTTGTTTAATACTGATGCTTTCGACGATTTGACGTTTGAGATACTTTTAAACTTTGCATCTTTTCTCGCCATCTTCTTCTTGTTTAGAAAAGACATATTTAGATTGATAAGTTCGTTTTTCAAGTACATCTTTAAGCCAGAGACACGAAAAACTCCGAATATAAAGGAAGATTTTAAATATGCTTGGCTCATCGTCATTGGCAGTATTCCCGCTGCGCTCGGAGGTATTCTCTTTAAAGATTTCATCGAAAGTAAACTAGGGAACATAAAGATTTTAGGGGTGGCTTTTCTCATCACGGCTCTTCTACTCTTCCTCGTAAGAAAGATAGCTGGCTCTAAAAAAGATAAAGATTTGACATGCAAAGATGCCATAATTATCGGTTTATTCCAAATGTTCGCACTTGTACCAGGCATAAGCCGAAGTGGAGCTGTCCTCGTCGGTTGTTTACTTCGCAAATTAGATAAAGATACGGCCCTTCGTTATGCTTTCATGCTCTATTTGCCGGTTTCGATAGGATCTTTCCTCTTAAGCGTACCAGACCTCATGGAACTAGACTCTGCTCTTACCGTTCCGTATGGACTTGGATTTATAGTTACCCTCCTTATGACTTACTTTGCTTCGTTATGGTTCTTCGACCTAGTGAAAAAAGGAAAACTCGCAAAATTTTCTATTTATTTACTATGTCTAGGTTTGATTATTTTACTATTCATTTAAGCCCAAGACCGTCGAATTTGCATTTAAAGTCTCACTATGTTATAATAGCCCCCATAAAAAAGGGGGTTTTTTATATGGATAACAACGATACGCGTGTAAAAATAGAAGATAGCAAAGCTTATGCTTTTTCTAACGAAAACCTATCTAGCTTTAAGGATATTTATCAGTTCGATGGTGCGGATGTCATAACCGTTCTAGGAAGTGGAGACCAATATTTTGCAAGTAAACTTTTTGGAGCAAGAACTGTCGAAGTATACGACTCGAACAGTTCAACTTGGCCATACTTTGTTTTAAAATTTTATGCCATTAGAACACTTTCGCATGAAGAATTTTATGACCTCTTCGTAGGCGAAAATCTCTATATTTTAAATAAAGTTGTTCCTTCCCTTCCCTACGAGGTTTTAAATTGGTTGCAAAGGAATTTAAAAAAACATGGTTGCTTAGGCGATATGCTAATATACTCTCCGATTACTCGTCATCCTAAAAATCGCACGACTGGTCGAATGATACCGTATTTAGATTACGACGAGTATTATCGCCTACAGTCGATTTTGCAATCCACAAAACTGCCTAAATTCTATTTAAAAAATCTTCTCGATTTGCCAAGCGAACTGGGTCTCCGCTTTTATGACATCCTTCTCGCGTCGAATATATACACGTGGTTATCTATTTCAACTAAAGAATATGACGAATTTTTATCAGCTTTTCACGCCGAAATGATACAATCCTATTATTCGTGGATTACTGAAGAAGAAACCGTAGAAGAATTCCAAAGATTAGACCATCGAGTAGAAGCTATACCTGGTCATAACCCAGCATACCCAAATGCCAAAAATTTTGTGATTTCAAAAATAAATTACTAAAAGTTATTAATATCTTAAAATTGCCGATAATAATTATGGTGATTTTATGGGCAAAGAAAAATTGCGAAATGATTTTATTCATAATGCGAAACACGAATCAAATAAAAATGAAATACGCATAGATTCTAACTTCGCAAATGATTTCTTTTACTATACTCTATCTTTTCCCAAACGCATCCCTCATCGCGAGTTAATCGAAGAACTGAAAAACAAAATAAGGGAATTTATGCATAACAAAAAGATCAAAACAAAAGCGCATATCCTCGTCGTTGGAATCGGAAACGATTCACATACGGCTGATTCTATCGGACCACTTAGTTTAAAGTTCCTACACGTCAATTCCCATCTTTTGAGGCTTGGCCTTTCTATCAAAGGCTACACAATATCGAGTTTAGAACCGGGAGTTCTAGGACAAACGGGAATAGAAACTTCTCGCATCGTCAAAAGTGTCGTCGACGAGATTAAGCCCGACTGTCTATTGATCGTCGATTCGTTTATTACAGATGCCGCCTATAATATCGGTCGCACGATTTATCTTACAGACGAAGGTATCACACCTGGAAGCGGCATAAAAGGCAATAATGAGACGATCTCAGAACTAACTATCGGTCTTCCTACTTTTACCATCGGCATACCTACGGCAGTCGAAATCTTTTTAAACGGCCAAAAGGGCGAAACAAAGCCCTATCTTTTATCTCCTTCTGATATCGACTTATATGTGTGCGAAATCTCCGAAATAATCGGTATAAGCATAGATGAAGTTCTTATGCCAAATGCGAAATTTTGACACCACTGTAATAATGCTTTATGATGCTTTCCCAACCGTACCCGTGATTAGCCATACCATTGGCACCATATTGACTTAAGCCAACTCCATGTCCATATCCTCTCGTCACAAAAGTTACCCCTTCAGCGTTCTTTTTTATCTCGAAATCGGCACTCCTTAAACCGAGTTTGTTGCGTATAGTAGTTCCTTTAAATTCTCTTTCATTTATACTTATAGTATTTATTCTGTCGCCAGAAGTCTTATCTAAAATCTTAAATTCGCTGGTGTAATCGACGTCGATACCTAATTTATTTGCTATTTCTTCATACGTCAAGAAAGTTTCTTTTATAAAAGACCTATTAGAGTCGTCATATGGGCTCTCTACAGAAACTAAATAAGGAAAAGAATTTCCCCAAACATAGGCAGCATCTTCTGTTTGTCCGTTCGATGTCGAGTGATAGACGGCATCAATGATGACATCGTTATAAGTCAAATAAACACCTTTTGTTTCGGTCACAGCACTTTTTACTTTTTGATAATATGTCTGAAAAGTCGAACCCCACATCGCTTTTAGTTGGCCTATGGATTTATAGTTTTGTGTACTCGAATTATCCGTCAAAACTTTACCTTGTTCTAATGCGCGCAGAGCATAAGTTCTTGCAATAACCGCCTGTGTTTTTAGAGCTTCTTTATTAAAAGATGCAGGCATTTCGGCTCCGACTACGCCTACAACATATTCTTCTAATTCTAATTTTATCAAGTCCCCGTTCGCTCTTCTGACATCGACATACACGGCTTTCTGATTACTTTTTTGTTCATTCAATGATGCCTTATCAGTATTTAAAGGCACAGTAGGCTTCTTAGCTACGGATACTTGTGGGCTAGCAGATACTTTATTAACTGCCGTCTCGGCAGGTTTTTTATTTGCTTTTTGTTCATCGATTTGTATTTCCTCTTTAACATCTTCTTTTTCGATTGTATTTGGTTGCTCTAGCGATTGGTCGTCCACCAGAACAACTTGTGGTTCGTAGAAGAATTGTGTATCTTTAGGTTCCATATAAGGAGCCTTTGTAAGCAAAGTCGCGACAAGCAATCCACCCGATATTATAGCTATCTTTTTCCCGTCGAATTTTATATTTCGCTCTTGCAAGAATTCGCTCACTAAATCGGTCAATTTCGCCTTCTTCTCTTTGCCACCTAACTTCGCAAATTCTAAATTGAAATCTAAGTATATATAAAGAGTATCTTCGCCATGTTCACTTCTTATCTCATAATCTTTTATCAAGTTCATTTCACCATTATTTAGAATTAGCTAAAGGCAAAAAAATATACGAGCAAATATATAAATAATTGTTCGCATTTAATTAATTTTGATCTAGTTTGATTACCTTATCAGATTTTTGCTCTTGTCTTTCGTCGAAGCCAATCCTTTGTAGGCGCGCTTCTATTTCTAAAATGACTAAATCCGCCTGTTCATCTAAATTGCCCGCAAAATCGTTAGCTACTTCGATTGGATTGGCAAGATGGCTATAAGAATAGGCTCCACGTATCCGTTTATGGAATTCGTCCATCGAGAAATTATCTTCATTTTCTTTAGCGTATTTGAAGAAAGCTGAGATACTTTCTGGTTTTACGACAACATTAGTCACCAAGAAGTTAGCTAATTCAGCTTCGCCAAAGAAGTTATAAGCCATTTCAGATGTAAAAATTACCGCTTGGGTTTGTTCATCTATTATTTCACTAAGCGGAGTATCGATTAATTCGCGCTCGAACAGTTCGTCTTCGCTTAACTTTGTCGCAGAGGCTATCCTATCAACTAATCGCTCTGCCAGCTCTTCTTTGCCTACACCTTTGATGCCAGAGACTAATATTGCCAATTTTCTTCCGTTTAGGGGAAACGTGATAGGTTGTCTTTCATATGTCTTTCTATACCAATCGATGATAATCTTGCTGGCTTCTCTTGAAAATTGTAAGTCGTAATATTGAGCTAACTTATTTACGATGTCGAGTTCGTCTAATACGGCTTCTGCTTCCTCTAATTGTGATGAATAATTTATGGGAACAGGTAAGTCGAGACCACGTCTTTTTTTACTAGCAAGAAAAGCTATAAAGATAGGAGATATTTCCCCTTCTTCTGGCTGATATATATAAAATTCATCTAACATAGCGAATTCTTCTGGGCACGCTAAAACTAATTTAATATATATTCCTTTATCTAAAAGTTTTTCTGGTACATAGTGTATCTCTTTTGCTAGAGTAAAGATATCTGGGTGGTCGAATATGAAATCAACCACCTTTTTTGTTCTTAATCGGGACTTTATCGAAGCTAGTACACTTACAGGTATTATCTTATTTCTTTTAACTAACTGGATTAGACTATCCATAATTGCTTTTTCTTCATCGTTCATGCAAAACACCTCTTAGGTTTATCATATCACTCTTGCTTTTCTTTTGCAATTTTTTTCAAAGCTGTTAATTTAAATGTGAAGTGCAATAGCCAAATATTGAAAAAAGACATATGAAAGTCCTATAATAATCTTGGAAAAATAGAAAGGAACAAACATATGTCTAAACAAAATGATACACAGAAAAGTGAGAAAAAGCAATACTCACATTTAACATATAAGCAACGTTGTCAAATCGAGACTCTTGTATATCAAAAAGATGAAAAAGGAAGGAGAGTATACTCAAATAATGATATTGCTAAATACATAGGTGTTTCACCATCGACTATATCTCGAGAATTAAAACAAAGAATTAAATCCAAAATTTCTATTAGATCGGGGAAAAGAACTAACAAGCCCTATAATGCTAATGATGCTCATAATGATTATCTTTATAAGAGAAAGATATCACGTGCAAAATATAAATTGGAACTCTATCCTAAAATGGCTAAATTCATAAGAGATAAAATAATTAAAGATAAGTGGGCTCCAGATGTAATTGTTGGATACATGAAAAGACATGACTATTTCAAAAGAGAAGGCTTTTGTCACATCTCAACTCCTACAGTATATAATGCCATAAGAAACAGTGTTTTAAATATACGTTTAGAAGATACTAGGCGAATGAAAGAGAATCCTAAATACGAATATCATGAAACAAATGATCTGCCTCCTTCTAAACAATCATACAGTATAGATACGAGACCCGAAAGTGTAAATAATCGCAGTATTTATGGGCATTTCGAGTTAGATACTGTACTTGGAAAAAAGGAAGGGACACATGAATGCTTGTTAACATTGACAGAAAGAAAAACAAGATTTGAGATAATATTTAAACTACAAGCTAAAACATCCAAAGAAGTAGTCAATAAAATAGATATGCTTAAGTCTCATTTAAAAAGATACTTTAATAAACTTATTAAATCGATTACTACTGATAATGGCCCAGAATTTTCAGACTTTCTAAAAATCGTTGAAAATACTAAAGCAGACATTTATTTTTGTCATCCATACTGTTCTGGCGAAAAGGGTTCTAATGAAAAAAATAATAGCATTATTAGATACTTTATACCAAAGGGATCATTGATAGAAAACTTTAGTAACAAAGATATAAATAAAATAACTGAGTGGATGAATAATTATCCAAGAAAGATTTTAGATTATAAAACTCCTCTTGAGGCGATTCTTGAGGAGTTCGATGATAAAAATATTATCAATAAAATATATAAAATCCAAGAAATAGTTAATCAGAAATAAAACGAGTTATTCCAGTTTTCTTCTTGACAGCAGGGACCCAGATAAAATTCATTTCTGAGGGGGGCAAGCCAAAAATAAAAAGTTAGCTTGCTTGCCTAGCATTATGAATTTTATCTGCCTGCTGATCAAGAAGTTTTCCCGGCATAAACTCGCCTTATTTCTTCTCTTTAGGTCTTCATAAAATTGCACTTGACTTTTTAATTAAAGATTTTTTTCAAAGCTTATATTCGGTCAAACCGTCACTTTTTAAAACGTAGGTGATATCGGCTACTTCTTCGATATACTTGCGATCATGCGATATGCTGATAATCGCTCCACCATAGTTCTTAAGTATCTCTCTTACGACGGGGGCTGATAAAGGACTAAGATTTCGAGTGGGTTCATCCAATAATAAGACATCATACCCTTCTAAAACCAACTTAATTAAGAAGAGTTTTGCCTTCGTCCCATCGCTCAACGCGTCGATTCTTCCGACCATTTCATCTCTAGTAAAGTTCATACTGCCCATGAGCAAACGGGCCTTAGTAATGGAATCTTTATTTTTGGATGCGACAAAGTCTAACGCATTTTCATAATCGTTTAATATATCTTCGTATGTTTGGGGCATGTACCCTACGCGAATATCATCTCTATATTTAAGCACTTCATAGATTTTTTTTATTAAAGTCGTCTTCCCGGCACCGTTTTTCCCCACGATACATATGTGTGTAGGCCCAAATATTTCCAAGTTTATATTGCTCGCTAAAACCTTATTTTCTATTCTTAAGTCCTGTTCACATAGTTTTAATATAGCTTTATTTCTAGGTAAACTAATCTTATCGAAAATTAGACGTATGCTCTCTTCCATTTCCGGCTTTTCCGTTAATTCTGTTTTTTCTAAACGCCTTTCTTGAGACTTAAGTGCATGCATTTTCTTCTTTAAAAGCGCTGCTCCATGGGGATCTCCTCGTGAAATAGTCCTTTGTTCATAGTCGACTTGTTGCATGACCTTCAAAAGTTTATTTCGCTTTTTATCATAAGCATTCTTTTCACTATTGGCTATCTGCATCTGCTTATCGTATTGTGCAATTCTTTTTGCCATGTACTCTTTATAACCGACCTTTAACAAAGTGTGTTTGCACACCGTCTTCTCATCTAACTGTTCTAAATGTAAAATCATATTGGCTGTCTTTTCAAGTAGCACCTCATCGTGAGAAACATACAAAATAGGTTTATCTATATAAGTGATGAAGCCCTCGAGCCATTCTAAAGTTTCTATATCTAAGTCGTTTGTCGGCTCATCTAAAAGTAAAATATCTGCGTCTTCTAATAATAAACGCATGATATCTACCTTAACTTTTTCCCCACCCGACAAAGTTGAAATTTTTTGGTTGAGAATATCTTGTGATAGACCAAATTTATTAAGCCACTTATAAAGAGAACTTACCTTTTTATAATAATCATCTTCACTAGCAAACAAAAAATCATATACGTCTTTGTCGCACTCTTCACCTCTAATATACTGTTCTAAATAGCCTACAGTATTTCTTTTGGTATCGACTGTCCCATTTATAAGATCGTAATCGCAAAGTCCCATAATGGCTTTCAATAACGTAGATTTCCCATTTCCTTCTTCTCCGATGACCGCTAACTTATCTCCCTTTTGCAACGTAAAAGAAAGATCACGTATAACATATCTCGTCGATATGATTATATCTAAATTTTTAACTTCTAACATTTATGCCTCCTATAATGGCATAATCAAAGTTTATGCCTTACTTATTAAAGCTTAATTTTCTCACGTTTACACCTCCTATTTTTAGTTAATTAAAATAAAAAACCCGTATCTACGAGTTAAAATCTAAAATTGGTGCAAGAAATGGGACTTGAACCCATAGAAAGGAGTTTATATGAAAAAAGATACAGATACATTAACACGTTTATTTAAATTCATTTTCTTGCT
>CAZLNI010000035.1:0-2066 GCA_964560995.1 uncultured Muribaculaceae bacterium | reverse complement strand
ACTAATGGTTTACCCTCAGAATCGCTATTTTTAACCATCAAAAAGTCAAATGTATTGGTATACATGTTGGCAACAAGTGTCTCATATGAATAAGTAGTATCTATTTGACTGTCGCCTGTTCTATTTGGGTTTGCTACATAAAACTCTTTATTGCGTTCATCGACACTGGTGATGGCTATGTAATGTCCATATTTAGAAAACGTTCTCGGATGTTCAATCTTTCCTTTAGGCCCAACTAATACCAAAGCCATATAGTCGTCTCTAATCATCTCAATTATCTCCTCTTTTTTTAATTCGGGATGCTCGTAACTATATTTTACTAATTGGTATTCTAAATTTAGTTTTTTTATTCTCTTTAACTCTTGTAATAAATATATAAAACTTAACGTAGACATGCCTAATCTACCGCTTTCCCTATTCGTATAAAAGTCTATTAAGTTCCCATATTCGTCCATTAACATTGCCTTGGCGACATCGACTGGATTTAAGTCATATCCTATGCTAGTCAAAATGCTCGCCATCGAACAATGCCCACAACCGAAGTTCTGTAGTTCCCAATTAGGTATGCCGTCTTGACCATCAATATCGCTATACATATACTGTTTATAGCGTACAGTATACTTTCTACCAAATCCGTTTGGTGAAATAATATCATATTTTTCATTTATTGTATTCATCTTGTATTCTCCTCGCCTCTTTCATTTTCATAGAGTAATCGCAAGTCTCATGAATAGCTTCGCTCATTGAATCAATAAACGCCTTTAATAAATAATAATTTTTTAATTTTAATGTTCTTATTTTCCTATTTAATTCAACTTGAAAAGCATTAGTAACCAAAGATGCCTGTCTAGTTACTTGACCACCAAGATATAGTGAACCATCGTCGACTGTTAACTGATGTCGAGCTAAACAGCCCTCAAATATTTTTACAATTTGTCGGTCACACGTTCTATAATCGTGATGCCATAAACTGCAATCGTACTGTTCGCTTGTTACACAACCGTGAATATCGATTATTAAAAACTGATCATGTTCTAAAATAAACTGTTTTAATGCTTTTAAATATTCGTTTTTTACACACGATAATGTTTCTCCTAATGGAAAATTGGGGTCGTCATTGTCGTTAAAAACCCGAACAAAATATGAACAATCACATGAGTTTGCCAAATAAATTGCAAGTGGCCCCGTCAAATAATCGCTCACTTTGACTTGCGACTCTCTAAATTGTCTAACTGCATGTGGTGCAGATAACAAAATCGGTATTTTACTAACTTTATATATATAACTTTTATCGTCAACTTTTTTCCCATTTTTGTCGTTCGCTAAAAACTGCCGATTTAACTCTCGTAATTCATTAATAATTGTATTTGCCACAATCACTCCTTATTTTAATTCATAATCACCGCATCAATACAATCAAATTTTAAAATATGATAAAGTAAAACTATACACATTCTCATAAAAAATCACCCCAATTATTTTTAAAACCCCTTTTATAAAAGTTTATATTATAGCCAAAAACAAATTATATTATACATTTATTTTTATAAAAGTCAAATCGTCATATCAAATTATCAGCAATTAAATACCCGCAATTTAATTATAAAAGTTTCATAAAATCATAATACTTATTATTTACCGTTGTTTCTTATAGCAAAATGGAGGCAATACCAGCAATATAAAAAGAATAATACCCATTATAATTAAAAAGTATCCAATTATATTTTTGGCTTTTATATAGTTTATACCAAAGAAAACTGTAAGAACTAACAAAAGTATAATTAAAGTGTAGTATATAAAAATATAAAGCAATCGTTTTTTAAACTTTATCTTCTTATTAAATGCTTTATCAACAATTAGATTATTTAAAACATCTAATATGATTTCAAATACTTCCATGACACAATCTCCTTCTAAATAAATTTTTTACAGTCGTTAATTATATTGCCATTATATCATTTTCTTGAAATTTGTAAATATATTTAACTCTTTTAAAACGGGACATGTTAAATCTCCCCTTTTTCATAACAAAAAATCAACCCTATTTCTAGAATTGATATTTATCA
>CAZLNI010000034.1:8505-10948 GCA_964560995.1 uncultured Muribaculaceae bacterium | reverse complement strand
CGTCTCGAGATGATTATTACAACAAAGAGGTCGCCCGCATGGTCCAAGACCACCTATCTCTTTAGCTTTATCGCGTACTCCTACTTGATGAAGCTCTATAAGTGTATGATATTTAGCTGCCAGTTCTTTAACGAGCTCTCTAAAGTCAACTCTTTCATCTGACACGAAGTTAAATAACAATACTTTTCGATCGAAAGTGTAGCTCGCATCGATGAGAGCCATGTTAAGATTCAACTTTTTAACGAGCTCTTTTGTTTCTAATAGCGCCTTCTTGGCATCTTTGATGTTTTTTAAATATCTGTTGTAATCTTCTTCTGTAGCGATAGATTTAACTTCTTTTAAATCTTTGTTATTCTTTGTACCGTCATTATGGATGTTGTCGACCACGCCTAATTGTAGTCCTCTTTCAGTTTCGACGATTACTTTGTCACCAATGTTGAGGCTTTCTTCTGCTAAAAAGTTATATGTCTTGCCGTTAGTTTTAAATTTTACTCCTACTATCATGCTATTTCACTTCTTTCAAATCGAAGAATATCTTTTCAAGCAATAAATCGGCATTCATGTTTTTTATCGTTTTTGTCAGTGTTTCGTTCATGTACTTAGCTTTTTTAATCAATGTGATGTTGTCATTGTTTATTTTTATAAATTCGATTAATTTAGAATCAGATTCCTTCGCGTCTTTTAAATTACAGGCCATATTATAATAATCTTTTATCAAATTTTCAATAATTAAAGCATCCTCTTTTAGGGTTTTATTGGTAATCTTGAGTTTATAAAATGTCGTATGGTCCTTTGATTCTATAGCTTTTACTAAGTTCTTTGCAAAAGATTCTGTTTCTTCTGATATTTCGGTGTGCTCCGTTTCTTCATAGATAAGCGTGATTTTTTCACATCTAGACTTTATCGTAGGAAGTAATAGGTCTGTGTTTTTAGCTATAAGAAATCCCACTACATTAGGATTTGGTTCTTCTATAGTTTTTAATAATTTATTCGATGCACTTTCATTTAAATCTTCCGCGGAGGCAATAATGTAAAACATGTAGTCCGATAAAATCGGTTTCATCTTTAATCTATCTTGCAGTTCGGCAACTCGGTCATTTTTAATCGTTTTGCCATCACTTCGCAGAATCATAAGTTCTAGATATACTTCATCTTCTATTTGATGGGCGGTTAATGGATCATTGGAGCCTATTTTCTCTTTTATTACTTCTTTAATCGACGCTATAGCTTTCTCAATATCATTCGTTTCAATCAAAAAAATATGGGAATTTTTATTCTCATAGAATTCATTTTTAATTTTGTTTAATGCTTCATTTACTTCCATATTTTTTAATCTTTCTATATTAATAATAAGCCCACTAAGATAAACAGTCCTGGAAAACCTAAGACGGCCACAGAGGTTATCGTATAGATATTTAATGGTATAAACATCTTTAAGCTTTCCATGATTATGTTAAATCCATATAAAATAGCAAAGGCAAATATTATTCTTCGTATTATTTTTAACAGTGTTTTCATATTTATCACTTAATAATATGTGATAATTCTTTTTTTATGCAACTTCTTTTCTATCATTTAATGCTCGTTCAAGTGTCAAAATATCTAAATAGTCAATCTCGGCTCCCATAGGTATTCCGTAAGATAATCTCGTAACTTTGATGTTTTGTTGCGACAGAACCTTTTTCAGGTAAAGTGTAGTTGTGTCTCCTTCGATGGTTGGCCTCAGAGCTATGATTATTTCAGCATTTTCTACTTTTTTGCAACGAGATATCAATTTTGAAATGTTTAAATCGTCGGGATTTATGCCATCTATGGGAGAAATAAGCCCACCTAATACGTGATATACGCCGCCAAACTTCTTGGTTTTTTCGAAGACAAATATACTTTTATAATCTTCTACAACACATATGAGGTTGTGGTCGCGGTTTTCATCACTGCATATTTTACATATTTTCTCGTCGGTAAGGTGCCCGCACTCTTCGCAGTATTTAAACGTCGAATCGATTTTCTCGATGGAGTTAGCAAAATCTTTAAGGTCTTCTTTATCCATCTTAATTAAAGCAAGTGCGTATCTTTCGGCAGTTCGCTCTCCTATTCCTGGCAACTTTTTGAAGTATTCTATAAGCGTTTCAAGTAATTCTGGATAGATATTCATTATTACATTAAGCCGCCAAGTTGCTTGCTATAAACACCTAATTTTTTTTCTATTTCGTTGTCAATTTGCCTATGTGCATCGTTTATTGCGATGGTAAGCATGTCAGCAAGCATTTCTTTATCTGCGTTCAAATCGCCATCATATGTTATTTCTGTTTTTACGACTTCTTTTTTCCCAGTCATCGTTATAGTAATCCATTCAGATTTACCTACAAATTTCATCGCATAAATTTCTTCTTGCTTCTGCGTAATTTCTCTATTCATTCTTTGGGCTTGAGCCATTATATTT
>CAZLNI010000034.1:0-8495 GCA_964560995.1 uncultured Muribaculaceae bacterium | reverse complement strand
TTCCTCCTATAAGACCTCAACTATTTTTTTTGCGAATAGGTCTTCTGCTTTTTTTTCTACTTGAGAACCGTCGTCAGATGATTCTGGCTCTTCAATATATTCATATACTTTCTTTTTAATTAAATTGTTTTTATATTTTTCTTTTTCTATTTGCCAATCTTTTGCGGTTAGAGCGACAACTTTTATCTCAAAAGATTCTTTTTTTAAGGCCTTTTCTATTTCTTCTTTTTTTATATTAAAGAGTTTTGCCAAAGATTTCTCTTCGGCCGTAAAAATCGCATATTTTTTCGACGCAGCAACAGGTTTATACTCTGTCGTTTCTATGCCTGGAATTTTTGATATAAGAGTTTCCCAAGTAATTGCTAAATTTTTTAAATCTTCTTTAGTTGCCTCTACAAAACAATTGTTCAATCTTACTTCTGCTAAGTTGACTGGCTGTGTTTTATCAACTTTAGTCTGTTCTATTGATTCTTTTGGCTTTTTTTGTAGTCGCGATCCATCTGGAACTTCACCAATCGCTTCCAAGAAGCACAATTTGATAATTGTGAAGACGTTTTCGTTTATACGGGCATCAACATAACACTTGTTTAAATCTTTAATAAGGTTAGCAATCATTTCAAAAGAATATTCCGAATTCTGCTTAAGCTTAATCTCTATGGCTTTTTTTTCTAAATAGGAAATCATCCTTTTTATCAGTTTTTGAGCATTTATTCCGATATTTTCATAACTATTAATTTTATCGATTATTGCTTCGACTTCTCTATTTTTAACATAGTTTAAAATCTTATCAATCGATTTGAAAGAAACCATATTATAATCTTTTAAGAGGCTTTCCGCTGTGACTTTTTTATTAGCTTTCGATGATTGATCTAATATACTCAATGCATCTCTTAAACATCCCTCGCTTAAATCGTATATTTCTTCTAATGCATCTTGAGATATATCAATTTTCTCTTCATCACATATCGATTTTAGGTATTCGAGCATTTCGTTTTTTTCTATTTTCTTAAAATCAAAGCGCTGGCAGCGTGATAAAATAGTAATAGGTACTTTATATATTTCTGTTGTAGCCAAGATGAAAACGGCATGTGAAGGCGGCTCTTCGAGTGTCTTCAATAAAGCATTAAATGCTTCAGTAGAGAGCATGTGTACTTCATCTATTATATAGATTTTATATTTAGATTCTGCAGGTGCTAAATTGATATTATTTCTTAGTTCTCTAATCTCGCCTACTCCGTTATTAGAAGCCGCGTCAATTTCAATTATATCTGGAGAGGTATTAAAATTCTTACAATTATTACACTCCCCACACGGTTCTCCATTTTGTGGATTAGTGCAAACTAGGGCTTTTGCAAAAACTTTTGCTGTACTGGTTTTACCTGTTCCTCTAGGTCCAGTAAATACGTATGCGTGTGAAAAAGATTTATCCACAATGCTATTTTTTAGATTTTCAATGTTTCTTTGCTGACCTACTATTTTGCTAAAAGAATTTGGTCTATATTTTCTGTACAAAACTTTGTATGAGGACATTTCAACCATCTCCTATTTAATTATATCAAAATAATAATTCTAAATCTACCTTTTGTTTTTAAAAAAGTTTTTAATTTCTTTTTTGTATTCATCTATTTTAATATCTTCCGTTTCAAGATAATTAAATGTTGTTCCTTGATATTGTTTTTTATAAGAATATCTCGGGACCAAGTAATAAACTTTACTAAGGCGAGCTTCTTTTATCACACTTTTACACATATCACATGGCTCTAGCGTAACGACCATACATTTGTTCTGTAGATTCCAGTTACCAACGCATTTATTCGCGTTTTCTATCGCAATGATTTCCGCATGGTCAGTGGTTTTATGCGAATTTTTTCGACAATTATAACCTTCTCCTATAATGGTACCGTCCTCATCTAAAACAACTGCGCTTACGGGAAAGTCATCTTCATCTATAGATTTTTTAGCTAAGTCAAAAAGATAGTCTAGTATTCTCTTTTCCAAGTCAATTCTCCTTTTTTCTAAATAAAAAGCACACACGAAATCCTATCTTATGGCTGCTATCTTCCGATTCTGACCAGGTTCGATATTTTCTCGTTGTGCTTTTAAAGTTTAACATATTTTTTTTGTTTTAGCAAGAGTATTTCCCGGGAAATAAAATCGACCATACATATGTACGCTTTTGTAATTTGGTTTTTTGTGCATATGATGTTACACGTGGAACATTATATAAGTATTATTAAATAATTAATTAAAGTGACAAAATCACATTCATTTATTCTATGATTGAAAACCTAATGTTTCACGTGGAACATGTGAAAACCTATAAGCAATATAATTAAACTAATAAGATTTCTACTTTTATAATTACTAATTGTGCATGCTTTAAATATATCTCGTTTATTTTTATATTTGAAACCAAAAGCGTTTTTATAAAAATTATGCTGCAATGTTCCACGTGGAACATTGTGGAAAACGTAAGTAAGTTTATAAACGGCTATAATAGGTCATCGATATATGTTAAATAATAATTCTCGGTTACAATTATATGATTTAATTAGCAAATTAATATATAACACACATAAAATCTAATGTTTCACGTGGAACATGTGGAAAACTTCTGAAGCTGACACATAATTGTATAAGTGTTATATTAATTTATTATTAAGAAAGAAGGGTATTTTTAATTTTGAAAGACCATTTATTATATTTTTAGAAATAAAAATTTAATTTAATGTTTCACGTGGAACATTGTGGAAAATATATTATTAAGTATTATAAATTCTAATAGCAAAAAACATATGTTTCACGTGGAACATATGTTGCAAAAAATGAATTATGGCAAAATTGGTTTTTTGCACAAAAAAATATTTCCCGGGAAATATTTTTAATTAAAAAGAGCATAAGGTTGCTCTCTTAGTTTTCCACAGCTAAATCTGTAGAGTCATTATTATTATCATTTTCTTCCGCATTCGGTTCTGCATTTTCTTCACACTTTTCCACAACCGAAATTGAAGATACTATCTGATCATCCTTCAAATTAATTAACCTAACACCTTGTGTGTTGCGTCCTAGCTGAGATATCTTATTAGAATCTAGTCTAATAACCATACCAGAATCTGTAATAATGACAACATCCATTTGATCATCAATTATATTAAATGATGCAATGCCTCCATTTTTTTCCGTTATGTTAAGTGCCTTCACACCTTTGCTACCGCGGCGAGTTTCTCTAAATTCTCGTACAAATGTACGTTTTCCATATCCCTTCGTGGTAACTATAAGTAGGTTAGTATCTATGTTACATACGTCAGCACAAATACACTCGCCATCTGGCATATTGATTCCACGTACTCCGGCGGCTGTTCTTCCCATTATCCTTATCTCGGCTTCATCAAACAAAACCATACGTCCGTTCGTACTTCCTAATAATACCTTATTTTGTCCATTAGTTTTCTTGACGGCAATTAATTCATCATCGTCTTTAAGTGTTATACTTAATTTTCCCGTTTGTCTAATATTTTCGAAGTCCTCAATTGCTGTTCTCTTTACTATACCTTTCTTAGTTGCGAATAGTAAGTATTTCAATTCTGGTTCATCCTTACTAATCTTTATAATTGAACTGATAGTTTCATCTTTTTCAATGTGTAAAAGATTAATAATAGGTAAGCCTTTTGACTGTCTACTGAACTCTGGTATTTCATAGCCTTTAATACGATAAACTTTACCTTTGTTTGTAAAGAACAATATATAGTCATGTGTCGATACATTGACCATCAACTTGACATTATCTTCTTCATTTGTGCTTATTCCCTTTACACCGACACCCCCGCGATTTTGCGTTTTATAGGTATCTGCTGCAAGGCGTTTAATATAGCCTTTTTCTGTTAGAGTTATCATGCTGTTTTCCTCTGGAATTAGCGATTCGTCTTCGATGTAGTCTATCGCAGTCATATCGATTTTAGTACGTCGTTCATCGCCGTATTTATCTTTGATTTCTGTCAATTCCTTCTTAATTATGTCATTAACCTTTTGTTCTGACGCGAGAATACTCTTAAGTTCTTCAATAAGGGCCAATAAACTCTTAAGTTCTTCTTCAATCTTGGCTCTTTCTAAGCCTGTTAAACGACGCAGTTTCAATTCGAGAATACTATCAGCTTGTATCTCTGTCAATCCAAATCTTTTAATCAATTTTTCTTTAGCAATAGCGTCGCTTTCAGCTTCTTTAATGATTTTTATTACTTCGTCGATGTTATCTAGGGCAATTTTATAACCTTCTAAAATATGTACTCTTTTTTCAGCCTTATCTAAATCAAATTTAGTACGCCTTACGATTACTTCTCTTTGGTGATCGATGTACTTACTGATTATTTCTTTAAGCCCTAAAGTTTTTGGAACTCCCATATCTAGCATGATGAAAAGTATTCCATAGGTCGTTTGAAATTCTGTATGTTTATATAGATTGTTTAATACAACTTGAGGGTTAGCATCTCTTTTAAGTGTTATGGTTATTTTTAAACCATTTTTTAAATCTGTATGATAATCTGCTATGCCATCTAAAACCTTATTATGTACTAAGTTTGCGACTTTTTCTCTTAATGAAGCAGTGTTTATTCCATAAGGGACTTCGTCGATTATTATATATGTTTTTCCATGTTTTTCTTCTATTACAGCATTACTTCTAATCGTAATAGTTCCTCTACCTGTTTCGTAAGCTTTTCTAATACCACTGTTTCCTAGTATTATAGCGCCTGTTGGAAAGTCTGGACCTTTGATGTGTTGCATTAATCCTAGTGTATCTATCTCTGGGTTATCGATATAGGCGATACAGCCGTCGATAACTTCTTTTAAGTTATGTGGCGGAATATTAGTAGCCATACCAACGGCGATTCCTGTTGTACCATTTACTAGAATATTTGGAAATCGCGAAGGTAAAACCTTTGGTTCTTTTTCTAATTCGTCGAAGTTCGGTTCAAAATCGACCGTATTTTTATTGATATCTCGGAGCATTTCCATAGAAATTTTTGACATACGCGATTCTGTATAACGGTAGGCTGCAGGGCTATCGACATTTATATTACCAAAGTTTACTTGTCCATCTACAAGCATATAACGTAGACTAAAGTCTTGAGCCATACGTACCATGGCATCGTAAATAGAAGAGTCGCCATGTGGATGATATTTACCGATGACGTCACCGACTATACGAGCACATTTCTTATGTAATTTATCTGGTGTATATCCAGATTCGTACATAGAGTAGAGTATTCTTCTATGAACAGGCTTCAATCCATCCCTTAGGTCTGGTAACGCACGCGCGGTGATGACACTTAGTGAATACTTAATGAACGAATCTTCAATTTCATCAACTATGTCATTGTGACTTATCTTATCTCTTTCAGTGGAGGTATCAACGACGAGTTCTTCTTCTTCGTTAACTGCAGTTAATTGATCTTTATTTTCTTCTTCCATGATTTTTACCTCCTATATGTCTAAGTTTTGCGCGTAAGGCGCTCTTTCTTCGATAAATTTTCGTCGTGGTTCGACTTCTTCACCCATAATTTTACTAAATGCTGAGTCTGCACTCATGGCATCTTGAACGGTGATTCTTTTAAGTGTTCTCGTTTCAATATTCATAGTTGTTTCATCCAACTCGTGAGGGTCCATTTCTCCTAGACCTTTCATACGTGTTATCTCTGTCTTCGTATTTTCTGGTAATTTCGCTAAGTAAGAGTCTCTTTCTGCGTCGTCGAGAACGTATTTAATGGTTTTTCCATGTTTAATACAGTAGAGTGGCGGTTGGGCAGCGTAGACGTGACCAGCCTCGACGATCGGTCTAAAGAAACGATAGAAGAGGGTTAACAACAATACTCTAATGTGGTCACCGTCGACATCGGCATCGGTCATTATGATGATTTTATCATAACGCAGTTTAGTTAAGTCGAATTCTTCGCCAATGCCTGTTCCAAATGCCGTGATAATCGTTCTAATTTCGTCGTTAGAAAGGGCTTTATCGAGGCGAGCTTTCTCGACATTTAATATCTTACCTTTAAGTGGCAATATCGCTTGCGTCATACTATTTCGGCATTTTAACGCTGAACCTCCTGCCGAGTCTCCCTCGACTAGGAAGATTTCACAAACACTCGGATCTTTTTCTTTACAATCTTGTAATTTTCCTCCAAAAGGCACGACGTCTAAGTCACCTTTACGATGGGCCATCTCACGAGCTCTCTTAGCTGCTATTCTTGCTCTAGAGGCAGTTAAACATTTGTCGATTATCTCTTTTGCATCAGTAGGATTTTCCATTAAGTATCTTTCAAAGCCTGTGCTAAATACATCATCAGCAATCTTTCTTACTTCGGCATTTCCTAGTTTAGTTTTTGTTTGTCCTTCAAATTGTGGATCTGGGTGCTTACATGAAATAATCATCGTCAATCCTTCACGAACGTCGTCTCCCGTTAAAGGATCGTCGTTATCTTTGAGAGCTTTACTGTTTTTGGCATAATTATTTATGATTCTCGTCAAAGCTCTTTTTACGCCATCTTCATGGGTTCCACCTTCATGAGTATTGATATTGTTAGTATACGAATAAATCGCTGGACTAAAGGAACTGTTATATTGCATGGCAATTTCTATCGAAATGCCATCTTCTTCACCTTCAAAATAGCAAATATCTTCGTGAATTGGCGTTTTACTCTGATTTAAAAGCCTAACATATTCGATGATACCACCATTGTAGAGAAATTCCTCTTTGCGAGTTTCATTTCCACGTGTGTCGGATAGAATTATACGCAGACCTTTATTTAGAAAGGCTATTTCGCGTAGTCTCTCTTTTAAAATATCGTACTTATATTCCGTCGTTTCGGTAAAGATTGTCGCATCTGGTTTGAATTTAACTGTCGTACCTGTTCTATTCTCATCACAGTCATCGATTACTTTCATCGGTTCGACCGGTTTACCGCCGTGTTCAAATCTCTGGTAATGGACTTTTCCGTCTTTATATACGTACACTTCCAACCACTCTGATAGGGCATTAACGACACTTGCACCTACACCATGGAGTCCACCAGAAACTTTGTATCCACCTCCACCGAATTTACCTCCTGCGTGTAAGACAGTGAATATAGTCTCAATCGTCGATAAACCTGTTTTCGCATTCATTCCTGTCGGCATTCCACGGCCATCATCTTTAACGGTTATGCTATTATCTTTTTCAATTATTACTTCGATGTCGTCACAATAACCTGCTAAAGCCTCGTCGACCGAGTTATCGACTATCTCCCATACAAGATGATGCAATCCGCGTTCACTCGTCGTTCCGATGTACATGCCCGGTCTTTTGCGTACGGCCTCTAAGCCTTCTAAGACTTGAATATCGCTATCTGAATATTCTTGTTTTTCATTATTCATATTCTTTTTTCACCACTTTCTCCTTCTTGATATTAAACACTGTGCAATTATTTAAAATCTTAGTGTTAATATTCTTTAAATCTGTCGTCGTAATAAATATCTGTAAGTTTTTATTCAATTTTTTAAGGATGTTGTTGATTTTTTTGCCGTCTAATTCGCTGAATAAGTCGTCTAAGATTAAAATAGGGTAGATTCCCTTATCTTTAATAAAAAGTTCTATTTCAGCTAATTTAAAACATACTATGGCGTTTTTCTGTTCTCCTTCAGAACCATAATCTTTTAAATTGTGACCTTTTAGAGAGAAAAGAAAATCGTCATGATGAATTCCTATGTTGGTTTTTCCTATTACGATGTCTTTTTCTAGATAACTTTTGTACTTAGCCATCAATTCTTTTTCAGTCTTATTTTTATAAGAGCTTACGTAAGAAACTTTGAGTCCTCTTTGCTTAGTTATCGAATAGTTAATGTCGTCATAGTATTTGTTAATCGATGCGATGAATTGTTCACGATACTTCGAAATCTTAAGGCCGATGGTTATCATCTGCTCGGTTAGAATCCACAAGTAGTCGGGACTCGCCAGTTTATTAACGTACATAAGTTTCAAAAAGGCATTTCTCTGTTTTAGGATGCGATTATATTCGTTTAATAAATGTAGATATCCATTCTCCATCTGAGTGATTTCGATGTTTATCATATTTCTTCTAGTACTAGGAGAATCTTTGATAACATTAGTATCCTCGGGCGTAAAAAGAACGACATTTATCTTTGAAATATAATTACTCAATTTAGCAATTTTATTTTCATCAATTTTAACTATTTTTCCATTTTCTGAAAGTGCAATCTTATAAGTATGGCGAACTTTATCTTTAACTTTTCCTTCGATAGACATCTCTTTTTTACCATTTTTGATGAGAATTTTGTCTAGAGAACCGCGAAATGATTTGGTAATCGCTAAGACATAGATAGCTTCAACTATATTAGTTTTCCCGGCTCCATTTTCGCCAATAATAATATTCTGTTTTTTTGAAAAGTCTAAAGATAAGGTTTCATAATTTCTAAAATTGTTAAGTTTCAAATTGCTGATTTTCATA
>CAZLNI010000033.1:0-11036 GCA_964560995.1 uncultured Muribaculaceae bacterium | reverse complement strand
ATATGCTACTATTGAGGGGTACTAAAATATCGACGGCACTTTTCGTTTCTAAAGCTGCTTCTAGAATAGAACGTGCTTGTGTCTCCAAAAATTCGGGATACTTACATAATGCTGAATCTCCTCTAAGTTCTTGTTTACTAAAGAAATGTCTATATATTTGTTCTTCAGTTAGCAGTTCGGCCAATTTAGCATCTAATAGTCGAAAGACGACCCTCTTGCCTTCCACAAGACTTAGTATTTTTTTAGCCTCTTCTTTCAATATAGTTCCACATTGTTCTATAACTTCTCTTCTCTGCATATCGTCATTTGTTATATATATGGTTTTATAAACCGGTATACCGTTAACTTTAAGAACGTCTTCAATTCTCACGAGTCCTATGCCGTCTGCACCATTATTAAAGCCCTCAAGAGCTGATTCATAATCGCTCGCATCTACTAAGATCTTTATACTATCCTTAATACTTTCATTTTGTAAAGGAGTGGGACTGTTTTGTGTCTCGGTACACAATCGTCCATAACAATTGACATTGAAGCGCTTACCTTTCTCATCTACAGCGTAAAGAAAGTCTGTATAAGCTAAATCTCCAATAGCTTTATCTAAATTTACTATTACGTGATGCCCAAATTCTGTGTATGTTGCATCAACAATTGATAAATCGATTGGCTCATCGATGACAGCATTTTTAAGTTTAGCTCGATAAATCGCCTGTGGATTACTATTAACATTTATTAACCTGTGTCTGCGAGCATTTTCGCCAAAATCTATTCCATAAGTATTAACTAAGGATGCATCAATGATTGCTGCTTCAGAGAACGGGAAAGGCAAATCATCTAAAGAAGCTCCGATATCGGCACCTACTTCGACATCTAAGGGCATAATATTAACTAAAACGTTGTTTGAAAAAGTGTATTTGCGTTGGTTCCAATATAGAATGCGTTTAGAAGCTAACTCTGGGGGAGCGATTTCCATAAATACTTCTTCCGCGCTCATTTCACCTTTGAGTAATGCTATGACGGTCTCTCTTCTAAAACCTAAAGTCCCCATTACTTTAGTAAATATTTCTAGTTTTTTTACTTCATCCATGTTGTCAAAAACGTTGTCATCAATAAAATCTCCGTATCCTCCATCAATTGCTAATTCTGGCATATTCCTATCAAAATCGAGAAAATTTTTTCTCTTTTTGCCTCTAATAATCGGAAACTCTTCTTGAGTGCATTCTGTAAGATCTGGTTTTAACATTAAAATATACAAATCTCTTTCCGAAATGTCTTCGTTGCTCAAACTGCCTTTGAGATGAAGACGCATAGCCATATCATATATGAAGCCTTGCTCGATAAATTTTCCGATGACGACGTCTAAAATAGTAGACGGAATCGCCGAACTGTGACCAAATTCTTTATGGATATATCCACAAACTACTCCGTTATCTAGTTTTTTTAAAGGATGCCCTATAAATCCATCTTCAAATAAAGGGACAAACTCTACGCCGTCTTCCCTTTTATCGAGGTCATACTTAAAATAACACTCCATATCTCCTTCGTGCAAATGATAAGCAAGTTCTATAAGTTTTTTAACTTCAACTGAATGATAATCCATACCCAAATTCTCCTTAAAAGTATTTTATCAAACAGTAAAAAATATGACAAGGCTAAGTTTAATTAAAGGACTATTAAAGTATAATTAAACTCAACGTCACTATTACGATACCCGATATCAAACCATAGATAAGAGGTTTCTTTTTATTATAAGATAAAGCCTCGGGTAACATTTTTTCTATCGATAAAGTCACCATAATACCCGCGACTAAAATAAGAAACATGCTTACCATTTGATCAGTTATAAAGTTTTTAAAGATTAGATAAGCTAAAACCGCACCAATCGGTTCTGCTAAAGCAGATAGAAAAGTATACTTTAAAGCTTTTTTTACGCTCCCTGTCGAATAAAAAATGGGAACAGCAATACTGATACCTTCTGGTATATTGTGTAAGGCAATTGCTATGCATAATGAGACACCTAAATTAAAATCTTGATACGTACTCATAAAAGTTAAAATCCCCTCTGGAAGATTATGTAGAACGAGCGCGATAAAACTGAGTATACCGAGTTTATAGAGGTTGCCATTTTTACTACTCTTTCCCTTCTCTCTTTCGATGGCTCTATTGAGTAACCCTACCATCACTACTCCCAAAGAGAAAAATACAGCAAAAATAGATACGCCGATTAAAATATCTGAGCCGATACTAGCTAAGGAACTTGGAATTAAGTCGAATACGCTTACCATAAGCATTACACTTAAAGATAAACTTATCGAAAATGTTATAAAGCTATCCTTCTTCTTCGTTGGAATAAATATCCCTATACATCCGAGCATCGTCGAAAATCCTGCAATTGATGCTAAAATTAATGGCCATAAAATCTCCTTCATAACAAATTCTCCTAATCATTTAAATATATGAATACTAAGATAAAATTATTTTAAAATAACCACTTATTACCATACATTTAAGACTAAAGTCTGGACAAAATAATAGTGGGAGGTTAGATTATGAATAAAAATAGCGCTCGTGCTCATGCACAAAATTCAAACAAGAGTAAAAACTCTGCTAAATGTTCAGCAAGAAATTCGGCAAGAAATAATGCTAGAAATTCTGCAAAGAACTCTGCAAGAGCAAACAACAATAATCAAGCAAACTAAAAGGGACGATTCAGTTCCCTTTTTCTTTTAATAATTAGTTGTCGCGCGGATTTAACTCGTCATAATCTTTCTTGAGTGTTTCATTGGCGACATGGGTATATATTTCAGTCGTTCCAAGCTCGGCATGACCCAAGAGTTCTTGTATAAATCTTATATCCGCGCCATTTTGTAAAAGATGGGTAGCAAATGAGTGTCTCAAAGTATGAGGACTTATACTCTTTTTAAGTCCTATTTCATCCGCCCGCTTTTTAATCATCTTAAAAACCGCTTGCCTCGTCAATCCTTTACCATGATTATTTAGAAGTAGAAAATCTGTATTGTTAGATTTAAGCATTTTTGGCCGTATTTCGGTTATATATTTTTTCAAATACTCCGTCGCAATATCATTTAATGGGACAATTCTCTCTTTTGATCCCTTCCCCATTATTTTTACCAAAGATTCATCTAAAATGATATTTTCTAACTTCATCGATACCAATTCGCTGATGCGAAGGCCTGTGCTGTAGAGCAACTCTAAAATACATCTATTTCTAAAAGAAAAATTATCAGTAGGAGTTATATCTAAAAGCCTATCGACTTCATCAAATGTCAAGACGTCTGGAAGGTATTTTCCTATCTTAGGTCCTTCGATGCTATCTAAAGGGCTCTCTTTTATATACTTATTTTTTACTAGAAAATCAAAAAACATACGCAAGGAAGACAACTTTCTTGCTAAAGATTTTTCTTTAAAATTAGAAAGGGATTTTATATAATTTTGTACATCCATTTTTGTAGCAGTCTCGATTTTACTATTTTTCATGTGCTCTCGAAATTGATTTAAGTCGTTTTTATACGAAGCTATCGTATTATCTGAGTAATTTTTTACAAACTTCAATTCTTTTAAAAATTCGTCAATATAATCCATGGGTTTCACCAACTATACACCAATTATATCATTTAACCTAGTAAATGACCAGATTTTGTTTTATAATGATTTTATGGATAAAGAAAGGAATCTACTTTATGGAATTACTAGCGAACGAATTGAGACCTCAACAGTTAAAAGACATCATAGGTCAAGATCATTTGACAGGGAAAGATGGATTACTTACTAATCTCGTCAAAAATAAAAAACTCTTTTCCATGATACTCTGGGGCAAACCTGGAACAGGAAAAACTTCTATCGCGTGGGCATTAGTAAACGAATTGAAGGTACCTTATCGCATGCTAAACGCAACTATAAATAATAAAAGTGACTTCGACATAGTTATTGAAGAGGCAAAAATGAACGGTGAAATGATTTTAATCATGGATGAAATACACCGATTAAATAAGGATAAACAAGATTTGTTACTACCCTACGTCGAAAGTGGTCTTATTATCTTAATTGGGCTCACAACTTCGAACCCCTATTACTCAATTAACCCAGCTATTCGTAGTCGCGTCCAAATCTTTGAACTGCACGATTTGACAGTTGAAGACGTCGTTAAAGGTTTAAAACAGGCATCAAAGAAGCTAGCTGACATAAAAATCGATGCAAAGAGTCTTAAATTCATCGCCGATGTATCGAATGGCGACTTTAGAAATGCACTCAACACTTTAGAAATGGCTTACTACGTGAGCAAAGACAAAAAGATTACTGTCGATATTTTAAAAGAAATATCTGGTAAACCTGTGCTCTATACAGATAAAAATGGTAATGGTCACTACGAGCTTTTAAGTGCATTTCAAAAATCGATTCGTGGAAGCGACGTCAATGCTGCTGTATATTATCTTGGATTGTTGTTAGAAATCGGCGATTTAGATAGCATTTTTAGGCGTATGACTGTTATTGCCTATGAAGATATTGGTTTAGCTAACCCTGGAATCGGCCCAAAAGTCCATGCGGCAATCGAAGCAGTTCAGATGATAGGTATTGATGAAGGACGAATTCCCCTGTCGGTCGTCGTCGTCGAGATGGCTTTATCACCAAAGAGCAATTCGGCATATATGGCTATAAATATTGCTCTAGATGATATTGGTACAGGTAATTTAGTAGATATTCCCGAAGTGATAAAAGGTCATTCTCCTAAGTATCGCTACCCTCATGACTATCCGCCTAACTACTGGGTAGATGAGACGTACTTACCAGATAAACTAAAGAATAGAATATACTATACACCTAAGAATAATCAATATGAGCGAAACTTATCTAAAGGTGATCAAGAAAGAAGGAATAAAAAATGAACGTATCCATCATAGGATCTGGTGTCTATGCCAAAGCTATTTCAGCTTTACTCCTAGCCTCTTCGTGCAAAGTAACAATGTGGACGGAGAAAAAAGATTTTAAAGAAATTTTAGCCAAAAAAGAAGTTAAACTTACCACGAGTTTTGAAGAAGCTACCTCTTCTGCCGATGTCATATTTGTTTTGACGAGTAGTAAATATGTACGAGGTTGTCTACAAGGAATTGCCCCTACTCTTTCCCCATCAACTGTTGTCGTATTAGGCTCAAAAGGTATCCTAAAAGATGGAACACTCATGACTGATATTCTCGAAGAGATTATGCCAGAGGTTCCATACGCCGTATTATCTGGTCCGACATTTGCTACGGACATTGCAGCTTTAGAACCAATCGGCTTCACATTAGCTACCTCTAGTAGAGATATTTTTGCCAAAGTTGCTTCTTGCTTAAATAAGGTCAATTTAGAATATTTTGAAGACACTGTAGCTGTCGAGATGTGTGGTTCTTTAAAGAACGCTTATGCAATTGGTAGTGGTATCTTAAATGGCGTAGGATACGGTCCTTCTACAGTTTGTCTTTATATAACGAAAGTTTTAAAAGAAATAGGAAACATCTTTAAAGCTCGCAACTTAAATATCGAAGTCCTAAACACTTTAGCAGGTGTAGGCGATTTGGTTCTCACATGTACCAGTGTCAACAGTAGGAATTATACATTTGGAACAATTTTAGCTTCTCACGACGAAAACTTGGTCGAACAATATCTATCTACAAACACCGTCGAAGGATTTGAAAATTTACAGGCTTACATAGTACTTTTTAAAAAACTCAACATAAAAGCTCCTATAATGGAATCTTTAGCGAATATTATTAAAGATAATGAGAATACTAATAAATTAGTCTCAACTATACTTGAAAGTAAATGAAAAGTATAGTTTTTTTATTCTATACTTTCCGTACTTTCTGTTACTTCTTCATTTAGATAGTTTTCGTTCACACTATTGTCGATTTCGGTAAATACCTCTGTTGGCACTTCTTCATCGATAATTTCTAGATAGTCATCATAATTATCATCGACATTTACTCTTATCTTTGTATCGCCAACTACTTCTATTCCTAGCTCTTTTCTTACATCGAAGACTATGTTATCTCCCTCGACTGCTACGTTAACTACATTTGGGTCAGATAGAGAGTTGACTATTACCTCAGAAGAACTAGTAAGTTTGTTTCCGTTAGCTAGAGGAACATTCATCTTGTCACTATAATTATATGTGCCAGTTGCAACGCCCGTTTTAGTATCATTGTCGTAAGAATACCATACGTTTACATCGAAACTACCATTTACGTATGTATCCCCTCCTGTCATGACACCGTTAAATTTGTTGTTTATTATCCAGCATCCTAAGACAGTGTTAGGCTTTTCAGCTGGCTTAATCGTATATTTGTTTGTCGTAGCTTTCTTACCTTTACCTACGACGGCTTTAGTAACGATTTCCTTGAAATATGCCATTGTAATAAACCTCCTATTCTAAAGTATGCTACTACTCTTTTTTTTGTACCAAAAAAGGACGATTATTCGCCCACATTATCTTCATAACACACGTCGCCAAATGAAGCATCCGCTTTATAGATATTCGACGTTTTATAGCTAAGTTTATCATCTGCGATCGTATATATTCTCTCTTCGATGTTCTTTTGTTTTAGATTATGAAAGAGATAATATATTTTATCATCTTCTACTTTAACTGAGATATGGTTCTTTTGCAAATTATCGTGTTTAAATTCATTATCATACCAAATATCTTTTGAACTTAGTAAACCGATTAAACCGGGATGGACAATCATAGGCGACTTCATATTCGTACATTCCGTTTCGTCATCAAAAATTTCGTTTATCACTTTTAGATTGTCGTTCAAGATATACAGATAATTTGCTCTTGGCTTGTTGTATTCATCGTAGATGTGTGTAGAAACGGCAATATAGTCTTTACCATCTGTACCTCTAACTACGCGAAAATATTTATCGTTAAATTCCTTATCGATTTTACCCGTTTCGAATAGAGCAGCTTTTTGTGAAGTAGAGTTATTTTTTACTTGATGTAAAAACATCGTTATGCCATTCATCTTACCTTCGACAACTTCTTCTCTAGAATACCCCGAATCGTCATCGTAAGGTAAACTATTAATCTTATAATTATATTTTATCTCTAAATCGATCGTTTTACCGTTTATATAAACCTTATATTTTTGTATTATCACGTTTTCTTCTAGTTTAGAATTTAAGAATCTTACTTCACCTTTTTTGCGATTCGTGCTGCCACTCTGTGTCGGATTGTTATTGTTATGTTTATAGTTCACAAACATATAAGCTCCAACTGTGACGATTAATGCTAAAACTAAAATGATAAAAATTTTTACCCCGTTCTTTTTCATCAATTTCATCCTTCCTTTAACCATATTTTACCATAATAAATATTACTTCAAACCATATATTCTTGACACAAAAGTAAACTTTACACTTGCTCGTCTAACTGTTAGATGTTAATATAATAATAGGAGCGTGAAAAAAATGGATGTATTTTGTAAGATAATAAAGGGAGAATTACCTGCTAATGTCGTATATGAAGATGATAGTCTCATGTCGATTATGGATGCTTCGCCATTCATGCCAGGACATCTTCTAATAATACCCAAAAAACACTATACGACTATTCTCGATATGGATGAAGATATCATAATAAAAATTCACAACTTAGCCAAGGACTTGATAAAAAAAATGGAAGAACGCTATGAAGATATCGTTAGTGTTAAAGTTGTCGTGAATTATGGCGAAGAACAGAAAGTAAAACACTATCATATGCATTTGATACCTCTCTATAAAGACCGCAGGAAACCTTCTATCAGTCAAGAAGAATACTGTGCAATCTTAAAAAAGTAACAGCTAAGTTACTTTTTTATTCTATTACTGTCTTTAAAAAATCTTTGCTCTTCAAATATAGCCCCGTAAATCTGTCATAATACTCCGTCAATATTTTATTTATGTTTTGAACGACAGACTCGCTTATTTTTAAATCGGAAATAGATTCTATATCGACACAGTGGTAGAGTCTAAACATCTTAATCGTCTTTTCGTCGTAAATTATCTCGTTTGTGCGACAATCGGAACATATATAGCCTCCCTCATCTCCACTTATCGTTATTATATTTTTCTTATTGCCACACTTTATACATTTATCGAGGTCTATGCCGACACCCAAATAATCGAGCATTTTAAGCTCTAATATATTCGTTATAATCATCGGTTCCAATCCACTCTCTATTTTCAAAATAGCTGATTTTAAAAGAGCATATATGTTTTTGTCGTCGTTTTGTTTAGCAGTTTGATAGGCTAACTCGACGATATAGGTTAAATATCCTATTTTTATTATATCGGTTTTGATGTTGAGAAGCGGATTTATTATATCGGCACTTACTAAAGTTGAGAGTTTGTCTTTATGATAATAAACGTTAAATATTCCGAGCGTAAATCTCTCTGTAACGGATCTTAATGGGCTTTTCATGCGCTTCGCTCCCTTAGCCATGACTCCGATTATTCCGTCCTCTTTCGTCAAAATATTTAATATCTTACTCGACTCGCTGTATGGCGTTTCTGAGACAATTATACCTTCAAACTCCCTAATCATTAACTATCTTTCCTTTCTAGCTATTTTCTTATATTCTAAATAATCTTGGATTTTTCCCGAATTTTTAAATTTTTCCCAAGCTTCTTTTTTTGTCATAATAATTGCCCCTCCTACTTTTATAGTGGGGCATTATTGTAAATTTTATTCAATCCTCTTTAGAAAAGCCTAAATCCCTAAGCAATAACTCCCTATCGCGCCACTTAGGAACTGTTTTACAATAGAGCTCTAAATAGACTTTTTTATCGAACATACTTTCGATATCTACTCTTGCCTGCGAGCCTATTTCTTTGAGCATCGAACCACCTTTACCTATGATAATCTTTTTTAATGAATCTCTATCGACTATTATATCTACATAAACTTCTACGAGATCTTTTTTAACTTCATAATGGGTTGTTACGCAAGTTACTGAATGAGGGACTTCGTCGTTAGTAAGTCTCAAAACTTTCTCTCTCACCAATTCGCTTATCATAAATTTAGGATTCAGATTGGTAATTTGGTCGCTTCCATAATAACGTATATTGTCTTTAAGATAAGTTTTTACTACCCGGATTAACTCATCTACATTGTCGTCTTCTAAAGCGCTTATAGGCACAATATCTGAAAAAGTAAAGACATCTTTATAAGCATTTATAACCTCGATCAATTCCTCTGGCGTTATCTTGTCGATTTTATTAATAACTAAAATTATCGGAACATCGTTTGACTTCAGCGTCTTTAAGACGAATTCGTCACCCTTGCCCATCTTTTGAGAGGCATCGACTAAAAACAAGATGACATCGATATTCTTAGTAGCAGTATATGTCTCTTTATTAAGTATCTTACCTAATTTATTTTTAGGCTTATGAATACCAGGTGTATCTATAAAGATAATTTGCGTATCTGGTTCGTTATATATTCCCTCTATAGTATTTCTCGTCGTTCCTGCCACGTTGCTCGTAATAGCAAGTTTAGCGTTTACTATCGAATTTAAAAGGGTACTTTTGCCCGTATTTGGTCTACCCACGATACTTACAAATCCACTTTTCATGATTTGACACCTGCTTCCTACCATAATTCTATCATAAACGTTTACTGTTGTAAATAACTCGAGCATCCATAAAAAAAGACTCTGTATAATACAAAGTCTATAATATCGATTAAGCTTCTACCCTATAAGGGTCAGTCATTGTACCTGTTCCAACCATCGTTTGAACGTATTCTGGACTTAGGTTTATGACTGGAACAACACTAGGATTAGGGTTTGGCCAACCATCTACACTATAAACAAAACTATTATAGAGGCTATTAGAGATTACAAATAGCATTGATGTCCACCCTGCATTACCAAAACGTCGAGGAGTAAGTGTCCAATAACTGTTCCCTTTATAAAGATAATATAGTTTGTTTTCATTATTAAAATATCCACTTCCAGCGGCGACCGCTTCGTCTGCTGTAATTAGTCCGATTGGATATGTTAATTTTCCATTTCCTATTATAGTATCTTCAGTAGTAAAACTGTCATTCTGATTAAGGCATTTGAAACTAGGAATAGGAGTGCCTCTTTCCTCTCCAATTCTAACGTAAGCACCATAGTGAGTTTGGTTTTTTCCAAATCCTATATTATAATTTTCGTCTGGAGTACTTCTGTCATTACAAAAAAGTACATCGTTTACCCCATCTTCATATCCAGTATTTAAAATATTTTCTTTATACCATTTCTCTAGTTGGACTTTTATATTTGTATCTGTTTCATTTGTTTGGGCTTGTTCTTTACTCGTACTAGCTACTCCATTAGCCCCTCCGTACATGTAGCCAATATATTTTGGATCATCTACATTTTTTTCATTCCAAAAAACGTTTGTAATAGTTACTCTGTCTGTACTAGATTCCCCATTAGCATGGGCACTTGTTCCATCATATATTATTCTAAGCGAACCATCTCCATTGATTCTAACTATTCTCCAAAACATGTCCTGACCGGATTTATTCTTGCCAAATTTAACATAGTTATTCTCTACTGCTCCTCTATAGTAATAACTCGTTCCATAATCATCTTCCATCTCAAAGATTCCTTCATCTGTTTTAGCTGGTTCATCGAAAGAATCTTTCACTCCATTTGATGTTAAACCAAGTTTTGTTAAAGTCTGTTCTGATGTAGGAACTTCTACTTTATCAAAATATAATGTACAAGAATCCGTCTTAGATGCTGTTAACCTTATCTTTTTAGTGCTAGAATCTTGAGTTATGGTTCCTCCGTTGCGGCAATTACTTTTCTCCGTGTTTAAAACATATCCATCTGTTGGAAATTGTGTTTCGGTACTTTCTGTGTATGTTCCTTCTTCATTTTGGATATACATCGCTATCGTTTTGCCGTTTAATTTTTTATTTGGACTTAAATATTTATCGGCTGCACATACGCCTATTCCTATTGTTAAACCGAGGGTCAAACTTACTATTAATACCTTCTTCGCTTTAG
>CAZLNI010000032.1:8923-11045 GCA_964560995.1 uncultured Muribaculaceae bacterium | reverse complement strand
AAAACAAGCGAATACGTTATTTTTTTTCCTTTATTGAGACGAATCTTTCCCCTTGTATTCGAGGTTTAAAACTTCGACTATATCTTCTGGACTTTCAATGCAACCGTTGTAAAGCCATTTTTTTAATATGGCGTTCATCCCAGCTTTAAAGAAAGCTTTGTGATAATCGATATTTTTTGTCGTGCCCAAATACTTAACCGCATCCTTTTCGTCTAGAGAAGGGTCATAGTAATTACTAAAATCGAAGTTCAATTTAAATAGCGTTTTATAATATATTTGATTATCTTTAATGTGCCTAAACAATTTTAAGTAGTTATATGAGTGTTCTTTTTTTATGGCTTCATCTTTATATAGTTCTAAAATACCACGAAACATCTTTTCTTTAACTTTATCTGCTAAATCGTAAATATCGATATAATTCACATAAAAGGTCGAACGGTTTATGTTAGCTTTCTTAACTAAATCCGTCACGTTTATTTCGTCTAGTTCTCTAGATTGAATCAGTTCGATAAATGTTTTTTCTATTTTCTCTATCGTGTTTTGTTTTCGTTTATTATTTAAAGTATTCATTAATATCCTTTCATTAATTAGACATATTTGCTTAATCTGTTGATTGTTTTTGTGTTGCTAAACATATTATAATGAAATCGTATTAAAAAGACAAGTGTCTTGTTAAAGAGGAGGTGAAAGATTTTGGCAAAATCGAAGTTAGTCGAAGCAAACAAGAAAATCGCCGATAATGTGACGAAAGGTTTTAAAAAGATAAGTGACGGCGTCGTCGATGGGTTTAATAAAATTAGCAACGGCGTAGTAGAGGGTTATACAAAAATAGAAGATAAATTTGTCGACCAATATCTAACTAGAGAAGGCGAGTCAGTGGAAAACGCCAAAAAGAGACTCAAACGTGAAGAAGTAGAACGAAAAAATAAATTAGGAAATAAGTAGGAGGAAATTTATGAAGAAAGAAACATTATTAGAAATCATTTTAGGTACTATAGGGGGATTAATATTTGCAGTAGGCATGACGATGTGTCTAATTCCAGAATGGGATTTGCTTAAAGTAGGAATAGTTGTGGCGTGCATTGGATTTATCGTACTGCTTTGTATAATACCTGTATATCGATCTAATCATCCTAAAAAGGAACGTGGCAAAGTTAACTATGGAATAGTAATAGCTTGGATTATAGGAATAATCGGCGCTTTAGTTATGGGTTTTGGCATGAGCAAAGTCATGGTCGGTAATCCGAGTAAGACGGATTTACTTATCGGAATTGGTTGTGGAATCGCAGGACTCATCGTCTCTGTACTCGATTATCCAGTATATTCTTATTTAAAAGGAAAGAAGGAGTAGTTCGAATTTGGAGATTTGAAATCTTTTGTTTTTCTAATTTAACTAAAAGGTGATGAGAGTGAAAAAAATAATAAAAAAGATTTTATTCCCACCTATAATAGTTGGCTTCTTTTTCTTTAATCTTGGCTTCGGTTTGCTTATCTATGTATTTACAAATCATCTAGAAGATACACCAATCGCTTACATAAGTTATCTCTTATCTTCTTATGCTTTATCTATATTTTGTGTTTGGTTTTATAAGGCTTGTAAATGGGGAAACAAAACTGTTAAAAAAAGTAAATTATATAGTTTATATCGACGCAACTCTTCGACGATTGTAAAGAAATCGTTGTTTCGGACCGGCATGTTAAATCTACTTTACGGGTTATTTAAATTAAGCGTAGGCATCTATTATGTTTCATGGTGGTATATTACTTTTGCCGTTTATTATCTTCTCTTGTGTTTTATAAAGTTTATTCTAAATGGAAATGAAGATAGGATCTTTTATAAACTAAGGCATACAGGTGTTGTTCTTTTAATTTTAAACTTGATTTTAATGGGAATCGTGATACTCATAATAAAAAAAGGACATAGTGTTAGCTACGACGGTTACTTGATTTATCTCGTCGCATTATACGATTTTTATTTGATAATCAATGCTATCGTCAAAATCGCCAAACATAGAAAAAGTCATAATCCAATTATACTCGCACACAAATGCCTCAATTTGACGGTTGCGATGATTTCGATGTTATCGTTAGAAGTCGCCATGATAAATCAGTTTGGCAATAA
>CAZLNI010000032.1:0-8913 GCA_964560995.1 uncultured Muribaculaceae bacterium | reverse complement strand
CAATAATGATGACATTTTTAAACATACGATGATTATCTGTACAAGTGGAGCGATATGTTTAATAAATTCGGTTATGGCTATATATATGATTTTAAAAGCACAAAAAAGTATAAAGAAAAATGATGGCACAGCTTAGTTGTCATCATTTTTAGTTGGTGTTAAATTACTGTAATATTTTATTTTACCCATTAAAACATCGTCGTAGAAATTCTGTTTCCAATTAATATACTTGATGCTTTCTTCGATTCTTTGCTTTTCATGTTCTAACTCTTTAAGCTTAACGTCGAGAACTCTTTTTCTTTCAGGGATAGAGGATTCACCCAGTAAGCAAAGTACCATAAAATCTTTCATTTCGGCAATACTCATACCGCAGTTTTTAAGACAAGATAAGCTACTTATCCAGGCGATATCTTTTTCGTCGAAGACTCGGTAATTGTTTTTATCTCTTTTTACGTTAGGTACTAGGCCTTTGTTACAATAAAACTTTATCGTGTCATAGGTGAATCCCGTTTTTTCGCATACTTGTTTCATAGAATACAATTCTTTTTCTTTAAGCATAATAACTCCATAGTATAAATTTTAAAAATTAATATTTAAAACTCTTGCACGGGTGTAACTCCCGTCATTTATAATGATAGCGTAAGTTGGCAATAATGTCAATTTGAAAGGAGAGACAACATGGAATATGTAAAACTAAACAACGGTGTTGAAATGCCAATATTGGGATTTGGAGTGTATCAAATACCTCTAGAAGATACGAAGAGGTGCGTGTTAGACGCGATTAAAGTCGGATATAGAAGTATAGATACAGCCCAAAGTTATTTTAATGAAAGCGAAGTCGGGGAAGCCATTCGAGAGTGTGGAATTCCAAGAGAAGAACTTTTCATTACAACTAAGGTTTGGATAAATAATTATGGCTATGAAAAGTGTAAGAGTTCGGTTATGGAGTCTTTAAAAAAATTACAAACCGATTATATCGATCTAGTACTTTTACATCAACCTTTTGGCGACTATTATGGAGCATATAGAGCTCTCGAAGATTTATATGAAGAAGGTAAAATTAGAGCTATAGGAGTTTCAAACTTTTATCCCGACCGCCTAAGCGACATTTGTCTATTCGAAAGAAAAATCGTTCCTGCGATAAATCAAGTGGAAACGAATCCCTTAAATGCTCAATTCGAAGCTCAAGAGAATATGAAAAAATATGGCGTAAGCATAGAAGCTTGGGCTCCTTTTGGTGAAGGTAGAAGCGGATTATTTGAAAATGAAGTATTGGTGCGCATAGGGCAAAAATATAACAAATCGGCGGCACAGGTTATTCTTAGGTGGTTGATTAAAAGAGGTGTCATCATAGCTTGCAAATCCACACATGTCGATAGGATGGAACAAAACTTCGATGTATTCGATTTCGAGTTATCAGATGAAGATATGGAAAACATTAAAAAATTGGATACCAGCAACAGTTTATTTTTCAATCATCAAGACCCAAATATGGTCGAATGGTTTGATAAAATGATAGTCGAAAGAAGAAATAATCAAGATTGTCGTAAGGAAAAGAAAGGATGGGAAAACAATGAATAAAAAAATCATAGTAGGAGTCGTAGTTTTATGTGTCGTAGCAATCGGTGCGTTCTTCCTACTCAATAACAAAAATTTAGAAAAAGAAAACAAGAATAATAACGATTCAAGTGAAAAAACGGATGGCGATAAACAGGGAGGAAATACTAAGGTAGGAGAAAAGGTGTTAATAGTATATTTTTCTAGTACGAATAATACGAAAAGAGTTGCAGAAAAATTGGCAGAAAATCTCGATGGGGATTTATTTGAAATAGAACCGAGAGACGATTATACAAGTGCCGATTTGAACTATAACGACCCAAATTCGAGAGTTTCTAAAGAACACGAAAATGAATCTTTAAGGGATGTCAAATTAAAAAAAGAAACCGTTGACGATTGGGACAGTTATGACACTGTGCTGATAGGATATCCGATTTGGTGGGGAGTATCGGCTTGGCCAGTAAACTCTTTTGTTAAAGCTAACAATTTTGAGGGTAAGACTGTTATTCCTTTTTGTACTTCGGCATCTAGTGGTTTAGGAGAAAGTGGCAAATTATTAGAACAAGAAGCAAATGGAGGAAATTGGTTAGAGGGTAGGCGCTTCTCATCTAGACCATCAGATTCTGAAATTAAGGAATATACAGATAGTTTGAAATAACAGTAGGTCTTCTTTCTCTAATAAATTATTTTACTTTTTCGAGTGTAGACTTCTTTAAGTATTAAAGACTACCATGAACTTGTAATTTATGATATAATTTGTAAAAGGGAAGAGAGGAAGGATTATGGGCTTGTTAAAATTCATCGCAATTGTTATACCAATCTTAGCTTTTGTCATAATATTTGGTGTGATTCTAATGATGTTCGTACCAAGTTTTAGGAATCTAATTATGAAATGGAATGTAAAAGCTGCTAAGAAGATGGTTAACGATTTAGGAGATGACCTTGCAGATATGGGTGCTGCCATGAGCGGAGTGGCTATAAAAACGCAGAAAACTATACTTGATGAACACGAAGAAACTATGAAAGATATCGCAAAGAGACAAGCTGATATCGAGAGTGAAAGTATCGAAGTTAAAGCACGTGCACTTAAAAAGGGGTTATCCCAGAATTCTACCTATTGTAAGTACTGTGGCGAGGCAATCGATAAAGATTCTGTCTTCTGCAAGTCTTGCGGAAAGAAGCAATAGGATTGCGAATAGAGTATTAGGATTATAAAAGAAAAACATTATGAAAGTAACCTGTCATAATGTTTTTTATATGTTTTGGTTTAATATGAGAGAAATCAACTTATTTACACTAAAGTTGGGTATGGAACTTTTTAGAGTTACGATGCCAATATGTCTTTTAGGAATAGAAGGCGACACTTTAATCTCGTAAAGCGATTCATGGGTTAACTCTGAAGTTATGAACTCTTTAGTGGCGTAGCCTATGCCGAAGCCAGCGGCAACTAAGTCCATTATTAGATTATAACTTACTACTTCCATATACGGTTTTAAGTTTTTATTGTTCGCTTTTAGGTAGTTATCCAAATAAGCACGTGTATTAGAAGGACTTTTCTGAAATATAAGGGGATATTTTGTTAGCTCTTGAAGGGATATTTTACCTCCAGTTAAATCATAGTACTTTTTGTTTCCTATAAAAATGTCTTGAACAGTCAAAATCTTCTTAATATTTAAATCCTTGTCTTCTTTCATAGGCAGATTTAAAAATAAAATATCTAAATTGCCGTCTCTTAATTCTTTTACTAGAGTTTCAGTCAAAGTGTTAACTATTCTTATTTCTATATTTGGATATTTTTCATGGAAACGTGCCAGTTGGGGCATCAGAACATGTTTGGAGACAGTTGCACTTGCCCCTATGCGTATGATACCAGAATCCAAATTTTTTAAATTTGTTAAAGCATTTTCTCCGTTGTTAAAAGTTTCAATTCCTTTTTTTACATAGTCGAAAAGAACTTTTCCCTCTTCCGTTAAAATGACGCCCCTTTTGGTTCTAGTAAATAGTGGTAACTGTAATTGCTCCTCTAAAGATTTTATTTGAAAAGTGACGGCTGGCTGAGAAATGTTTAATTTTTCAGCAGCTTTAGAAATACTACCATTAATGGCGACATGATAAAAAATGCGATAAGATTCTAAATTTATATTCATATATAATCTCCTCTTATATTTAACATAAAAAATATATATTATACTTATATCACGAATTCCTATATAATTCAATTAGAAAGAGGGAAAAACAATGTTAAAAGATAAGAAACTAAAAAGAGAATATATATTAGGCGGAAATTTTTATGGATACTGCAAAATAGAGGGCTTCGATGGATTTATAGATGGTCCTGTACGAGATGAAAATATCATAAGAGAAATAGAGGGAGAAGAATACTATTTTGCGGAGGTAATGACAAGTGCCTGTGACAGCGATTATCATACGTTTTGCTATGAATATGACTTTAAGGGCGTGTTTTTAAACTTTAACCTAAATACTATCGATACACAAAAATATTTTAGAGTAGATTTAAGCGAGCAGTTATTTCCTAGAAGAGAATTGATAGAAATTGTCGAGAACTTATTAAAAGCGAAAGATATGATTAAAGTGGGAGACGAACACGATGTCGACATCGTAAACGGCTGCTTGAAAGTTACGCTTCCAAACAAAAAACTAGATGATAGAACGCTGGATTGTTGCAAGATAATTTTAGAGACAATTAGAAGTTATTATGCAAATAAAAGTGTGCATATCACACGGATGTTTGGAAGCTATATTTTATTAAAAAATGTCGATGGAGAATTAAAAGCTGTGAAAGCGACTTCTATTCCTATAAAATATTGCCCTTTGATGATAAAACTATTGAACGAAGTCGGTGGTGAAACCGCTAAAGAATTAATAAAAAGTTTAGAAAATAGTGAGAGCGAAAAACAGACGGAGTTAATGTGTGAATTGATTAATCAGATTGTCATAAAAACTGGATATTTTGATATGAATCGACCTTTAAATTCATGTGAAGTTAACGTTCTGTTTGGAGCGAGTGTGACGATTTCTTCAGCATTTAAGAGTGGATTATTAGATGCTGCCGTCATCGTATCGAATAATTTAGGAACTATAATTACGACTAACAATCTCAATACACAGGGCACAGTTAAAAGGATGACGGGGCTATTCTATACTAGTCCATCAGAAGAAATGGTTAATGAAGCCAAAAACGTCGGCATCATTCCAGTGTTTCCCTATACAGCAACAATCGACCAGTTCGCGGGTGTTAGAGAAGCTATAAAAAGTGGATATAAGAGAATCGCAGTTACCTTAGCTAGCCACGATAATGCATTACTAGCTCAGCTTAAAGATTTAGAGAAAGATGGCGTGACTATTTATAAATTCGGCTTATGTTCAACAGGAATCGATGAAAAGACGGCAGAGATGATGAGAGACAATGCAGATATCGTATGGTCTTGTGCATCTAAGTGTGTAAAAGATTATATCGAACCCAAAGCAATAGCCCAAATAGGCGTAAAGATACCGGTGCACATCATGAGCAAAAAAGGCTGGCTTCTCGTGCGAAATCATCTACAATTAATTTCACAATCAGTGCAATATGACGACGTTAAATTATGTGAAGGAAGCGAAAAGCCAGTTTTTCTAAATTCGCAAGGAGAAATTAAGAGATTCGTAAAAAAAGAAATAAATAATTGCAGTAATTGTCCCTATCCTTGTATTTAAGTGATAACGTTTTGATTTCTAAAAAAGTATGATATACTTAGTTTATTAAAAATAAAATTGTGAAAGGTTTTTGGTGGCGTGTTGATGGAATACATAATAGAGTTTATATTAGAGTTAGTCCTCGAAGGTAGTATCGAAGCTAGTAAAAGCAATAAGGCACCTAAGTATATTAGATATCCCTTAATCTTTTTAATTTCTTTATTCTTTATTGCGGTTATCGGGTTAATAATATTTACAGGAGTAATCGTTTTTAAGGATAATGTACTTTTAGGAATTTTATTTATATTAATCGGCGTATTAATGTTCGTCACCTGCGTCATAAAGTTTAGAAAAGCTTATTTAATAAAGGTCGATAAGAAGTAGTAAGAGCGTAATTAAAATCACACTCTTTTTTCTTTTCTATTTAAAATGTAAAATTCGGTATAATACTATTTATGCTTTATCTTTTTGTTGATATAATCTTTATAGATAGGAGAATTTTAGATGAAGAAATTAGAAAACAAAGTCGCTGTAGTAACTGGTGGAGCAATGGGAAACGGCCTAGGCATTGCAAAGATCTTTTTGAAATATGGAGCAAGTGTTGCCATCCTCGATTATGCTGATGAAATAGATAAGACGGTTGACGATTTAAAAAAAGAATACTCTAATGCGAGTATTCTTGGCTATAAAGTCGACATCGTCGATAAGGCTATGGTGCAGAAGTACATCGATGAAATTGCTAGTAAGTGGGGGCATATCGATATATTAGTCAATAATGCAGGTGTCTGTAGATTAGAAAAATTTGAAGACATGAGTGACGAAGTTAGAGATTTTCATTTCGATACGAACATTAAAGGTACATGGAACGTTACGAAGGCGGTTGTACCATATATGAAAAAAAATAAAAGTTCTTCCATCGTCAATCTCTCTTCTGTAACAGGCCCTATGGTGGCGGACAGTGGAGAAGTAGCATATGCAACTACAAAAGCTGCTTTGATGGGGTTTTCTAAGGCTTTAGCGGTCGAGCTCGTAGGAGACAATATACGTTCTAATGCCATTTTACCTGGCTATATTTTGACTCCTATGGTCGAGAATATGAGCAAATTATCCGACCCAGAGAATCCTAATGCTGTAATAGAAGGTATAGCGCAAGCTATTCCGATGAAAAGACTCGGTTCGATTGAAGAGTTGGGCGAGTTGGCAGCATTTTTAGCAAGCGAAGAATCTTCTTATATTACGGGACACGAATTTGTCATCGACGGAGGTAGTACGCTTCCCGAAACGATGACGATGGGCGTTTAACTGAAAACCATCTTTGAGTAAAAGGCAATGTGATTGCCTTTTTAAATGGTTTAATCTTGAAACAAAAAAGTATATCTTTTTTTGTGATTATGCTATAATATATTTCAATTTTCCATAAGAAAGGGGCGCTATAATGAAGTTGTTTTTAGAAGGAATTAAAATGTTATTTGGCAAATTTATCTTAAGACGTGATACAGGTAACCTTATAAAAAAGTTTGCTTTAAATATGGGGATCGTATATATAAAATTCGCCCAAATATTAGCAATGCAAAATTACGGCTCGATTTTCACCCTTGAGGATAGAGAGCAATTATCTCAGCTATGTGACGACATAAACCCAATCGAATTTAGAGAAATAGAAAAGATTTTATTAAAAGAATATGGAACAAGGCTAAACGATATATTTAGTCATATCGATGAAGAGCCATTAGGTTCTGCTTCAATATCACAAGTTCATAGAGCAATTTTAAAGACTGGAGAAGAGGTCGTAATTAAAGTAAAAAGAACAGATATCACTAAAACGATAAATAGAGATGTCGAGCAAATACGAAAGCTCATGAAAAACTTTGGCTGGATAATAGGGTTTAACAATAATACGGGTGGAAACTTTGCTCTCGATTGTTATTTGAGTTGGATCAAACAGGAGATAGATTTTAGACACGAGGCTGATAATATCGTAGAGTATAGAGATTTTGCTCGAGAAGTTGAAGGAAGGATCCAAGGAGCTGGTCGTATCATAATACCTAAAGTGTATCAAAGCTACTGTACGGAAAATGTCCTCGTAATGGACTATATAAAGGAGAACTCTATAAATAAGGTGCCTTTAACGGAAGAGAATAAGAGGATTATATCTAATGCAATGAATAGTTATATAAGATTATCATTTTGGGCACTTTTAAACGATAAAAAAATAGTATTTCATGGCGATCCTCACAGTGGCAACATATGTGTTGATAAGAACGGTAATATATATTTTTTAGACATGGGATTGATTTTCAGTTTAAATGCCGAAGAAACTAAAATGTGTAGAGAATTCTTTTTGACGGCATATTCGAATAATTATGAAAAGTTATATGCTATGTTAGTGAATTATGGAAACTTAGACGATACCCAAAAACAGATGTTTAAGGATGATTGCAAAAGGTATTGTGAAACAATTCGTGGAAAAGAAGTGACATTTTACTTTGTAGAAATGATAAATATTCTCTTTAAATATGAACTAGTTCCCCCTAAGTTTTTGTTTGGGATGGCAAAAGTATTTCTATGTATCAATGGGATAAGCAAGTTTACCAATAATGATACGAGTGCTGAAAATCTATTATGTGCTCAGACGTTGGAATTTTTAATGAGAAGGGCCTTAAGCGACGGCAAGAAAGTATTTGAAAAAGCTAAGCAAAATGTACCCAAGTTACCTCATTTTATCGATAGAGTAATGAAGGAAGGTATTTCTGGTGCAGTCGGCGAAATTGCCACGAGTGAAATAATGACCGATATCCAAAAATCTATAGAGGATTTAAAAGAAGCCCGCGATATCTTAAGAATTCTCTATGGGGATGGAACTAAAGGATTAAATGAAAATCGAAAAGGGAAAGGACTGAAGTGACATGATTTATACAGAAATGTTTTTGAAGGAAATCTGTCGTAAGGGTGAGTATAGTTATCAATATATAGATAATATATTAGTCTTAACTCCGAGAGAAGACGTGTGCTATTATATGCCTACAATAGCAATAGAAGATTTAGATGGTTTAGAAGAAGCTCTAAAAGATTATATATTTTTAATCAAGTCATCCTGTCTACAATATTATCAAATCAATAGAAACCATAGGATGAGTGATTACTTATTCTACCTAGTCAAAAGTTTAACTAATGAAGATACTTTAGACTTCGTCGGATATATTAGAAAGGCCATTGCCTATATCGAGGATAGAACTTTCAACGATTATAGAACTATTAGAAACATTGGTAAAGTTGGTCCATATAATTTGCTCGCAAGAAAGTGCGAAGAATATTATGGAGCAGAGACTCCTTTTACTTTGCACTTCTATTTAGAAAGGGAAGGATTCAGATTCGAATTGCCATTGGTTAGGTATGGGATAGATGCCAACAAAGTTGCATACATATATTCTGTTCAAAGGAAAAGACTATATGTCGAGCGGGTATTAAAAGAAGTAGATACAACTTTAAATGGCGTGAATAGAGGAGTTAAAACAGACCGCAATATCACTCCTGGAATGTTATGCTCTTTGGCAGCATTTATGGGTATGTTAAGAGATGAAGGTATAACAAAAGTTAAAGCAGACGGTTTTTTGACGAGAAGATATGGCTATCTAAATGGAATTTTTGAAGATGAAGAACGAA
>CAZLNI010000031.1:0-11058 GCA_964560995.1 uncultured Muribaculaceae bacterium | reverse complement strand
ATCCACATAAGGTACATAGCAACTCGAGTATTAAGCCAACTAGGTTTAATCCTAAAATATACGAAAACATCTTAGTCTCTGCCGAATCGACGTGCTGTTTTGAGTGATAAACGAAGTTGAGCATAACTGAATAAAATATTGCTGAAATGATAAAATAAAGACCCATTTACTTCACCTACTCTATCTTAATGTAAATATTATAACATACTTTTTAGAAAAGAAAAAGAGACTTTAAGTCAAAGTCTCTAAGACACTTTACGGTTAAGCATTAATTTTTTTCCTTTTTCGTTCCGCTTTTCTATATCTCTAAAACTGATAGCATTTTCTATACCTTCTTTTTTCAACTCTAATGTATCTCTTTTTCCACTCGGAGCGATAGGAAATGATTCTTGACTGCTTCTGTAGCGGATGTATAATCTATCTTTTATATAATCCGGCAGTTCATTATTTAGACGTTGGACGATCGAATTTTCTAAATCTTCTATTCCCCTTATTTTGCGATATCTCTGAGGTTCAAAATGGATGACTATTTTCGGTTCTTCACCAGGAATCAATACGACACTCGAAGAGAGAATATTTTTCGTGTCTTTCTCTACTAAATCGTTTATTTTAAATAGAGGATATTCCTCATGCTCTAAGACGTTTCTTTGAAGGTCTACCCTATATACTTCACGCGGTATATATACACAATCGGTTAGGCGTCCTTTAATTTGAACGTGTGGTAGTTCGTCCAATTTTACGCCGTACGCTCCCATCTTATACCAATCGGTTTTAGTCTTTGCATTTTGAGTTTTAAAACCATCTTCGTAATAATACCTCTTCATGCCACACTCCGTTTTGACGATTATCTCACCGAATTCGCCGATGCCGACTGAATTGCCATATCGGTCGACGACATCCACTTCGGCACAGGCAAGAGGAGTTTGCCCTACTGGCATGTCATTTGCCTTACGGAAAGGATTCTTTTCTTGTAGCGATCTAAAAAGTGTGACGAATATACCTGTAATTTCGTTTGTTCCTCCGCCTATGGAGAATGCGACTGGCGCAAGAGGAAAAGGAAGTTTAGCCGTACCGAACTTATGTTTTCTAGCCATGCGATTGAACCACTTTTCTTCACCCAACCCCATAGCTTCACCAGTTACTAGGGCTAAATATAAATATGGCATTTTGAGTTTGCTAAAATATGGACTATCTTCAAACTTGTTTGCAAGATTTCTCCAAAATCCGACTGAGCCACCACTCATATTAGGTTTATTGAGCACAAGACCATATGGAAAATAGTCTTTATCGTAGATAGGCTCTGGGATAACCGTACAACCCAAATATAGAGGATCAGTTATGCTCGTCGAAATACCTGCCAAAACGTAGGACGGGATGTGAGCATATGCTCTTACATTTTTCATAGTCGGCATGCCAGAAACATCGGATTCCTTGAATCGGGACAAGAAGACTAGAGACTTGACGGGATGCAAAGTAGCCTTAGGGCGTCCTGGATTAGTCGAACCGCTCGTATATGTTATGATGAAGTCGTCGTCAGGATTGACTTCGGCTTTAAAAAACTCGCGAATCGCTCTTTCTTCGATAGGTCTAAAACAATATTCCTTATAACATGCAGCTGCACCATTCGACAAAAACTCGTTTTGAGAGATGACTTTCTTTTTAGAATTTTTAGATATATCGGCAACTTTATTGTCAAAAGACTTAAAATGTCTATCGACGTCCTCAAAAGGGTCTTTTTTGATGCCATCTATAACTGGCAGTGAGTCGTTTAAAGAAAAGGCAACTATTTCATCGATAGAATCGCTATTTTCTAAAACATCCTTCAAAGCCTCATAATTGTCGTCAGAAATAAATATGCGTCTAGAACCGTTAGAGGCAATAATCTCTTCCAAATAATCTTTATCGAACCACTCACCTATAGTATTGAACTTTGCCCCTATCTTCGCCGCAGCTAGAAGGAGATAGATGATCTCTTGAGTATTAGAAACGCACGCTAAAATTTCGCTTCCCTTTTTATAGCCCATCATACTCAAAGAACAAGCGTATTCGTCAACTTTACGAAACATTTCTCTATAGGTAATTCTATTTTTTCGATATTCTATGGCTATATTGTCTAGCCTATTTCTATTGTTGTCGTAAATTGCTTGGTATATAGAGTAATTTTTTCTATTTTTTAATTTATCAATAACTTCAACTATCTTTTTCTTCATAATATCCCGTCTTTCACGCAAGTATTTTATCAAATAAGACCTTAACTGTCAAATGACCTCTAAAAAGAGGTCATTTTAAGAATTTATTGAGTACGCGTTTGAGTTCGTTTTCTTCGATCGGCTTGGCTAAGTATTCGTTAAAGCCTTCGTTCAAATACTTTTCTCTCATACCGTTTATCGCATTGGCCGTCAATGCCACAGTCGGAGTCTTATAGTCTTCTAAGTTCTCTTTTAACTCTTTAAGAGTCTGTATCCCTGTCTTGTTTGGCATCATATCGTCCATTAAGACGAGGTCAAAATTGTTATCCATGACTATTTTTTCTATTCCCTCGTCGCCACTCTTAGCAGTAACGACTTCGACTTTAAACGGTTCTAAAACGCGAACTGCTACTTTTAAATTTAGAGTGTTATCGTCTACTACGAGAACTCTCTTACCTGTGAATTCCATCTTTAATTCTGGCAAGTCTTCTTTCTTTTTGGCAAGTTGACTATTTTCGACGATTTTTTGGTCGATCGCCACCGTGAATTTAGAGCCTTTACCATATTCGCTCGTACAGACGATTTTACCACCCATCAAATCGACTAACTTTTTTGTGATGGCGAGACCTAGTCCAGAGCCTTCGATTGAAATGTTTTTCTCTATATCCAACCTCGTAAATTTTTGAAATAATTTATCTATATCTTCCTTTTTTATACCTATACCAGAATCTTCTACAGATATGATAAGTCTTAGTACATCACCTGAACGCACAGAATCTACTTTGAATTCGATAAATCCTTCATTCGTATATTTTATAGAATTAGTAAGCAAGTTTACACATATCTGTTTAATTCTGTTCGCATCGCCGTATAAATAATTCGGTAAAGAAGGATCGATTTTTGTCCTAAAGTCTAAAGGCTTATCGCCGAGCCTAGCTTTCGATAAGGCAATCAGTTCGTCTAACATCTCATTTAAATCGTATTCTTTATTAACTATCTCTATCTTGTTCGCTTCTATCTTCGATATGTCGAGTATGCCATTAACTAGTTCTAGAAGATTGGAAGATGCTCCGACGATACATTTTAAGTCTTCCTTACATTTTTCGCTCATGTCTTCTTTCATGAGACTATTCGAAAAAGATACGATGGCGTTTAGAGGCGTCCTTATCTCATGAGACATGCTAGATAAAAACTCCGTCTTCGCTTTATTAGCTTTTTCGGCTTGCTCTTTAGCCATATTTATTTCTTCTATCATTTTCAAATCGGGGTTTTCGATCGTATTATACATGATTAAATCGATGAATACTAAAATCGTAGGGATTATGATTAAAGTTGGATTGAACGTTCTCATTATAGCGGCAATACCTGTCAAAGAAACTAATACTACTAAAGGCAAATATTTTTTTGTAAATATCTTTTTAATATTTAAAATAAGTATTATTACAATAATTAGTAAATAAAGTGTGTTTACCATGAGAATAAAATCTGTAGCCATACCTGCTACTCCCATTGAACCTTCGAAGTTTATAATTTCAATAGGAAGCATGAACTCTACTAATATGAAAATAGTATCGACCACTACTATTATTTTTCTCATTACTTCATAACCGTCTTTATTTTCATAAGTGATATGATAAACGTATAATAGCAAAAGAGACATCCAGATTATATAGTTGATTAAATCTATCTTATTAAATAGTTTTAGTAAAATATTAGTTACCTCATTATAGCAAAAATATCCTATTAAAAGTTCTACCAATACAAGTGATACGTTGAAAAGGCTTACTATAATCATACTTCCATATAATTTTGTCTCTTTTGATTGTACTCTTTTTCTAGAAAAAAATAGAATGACGATTAAGATAATTATAAATAATCCACTGATTGGAAAATATAAATTCGACATTATTACACCTACTTTTCTTATTATGATTATAGCAAATTTTTAAAATGGCGTAAATAAAAAATCAGAAGGTTTGCTTTCCATTTACCTTCCAACTTTATTCATTATAAATCTTTTGCTCTCTTCTTCTGTAGTTATGCCAGGAACTAAGATGCCATGTTCATTAATTCTATATTCATTGTCAACTGGTTTGCCATCGGTAGATAATAAGAATTTTTGCTCTGATAAAGAGTCGTACTTAAAGCCAAAGCCATCGAATTTTTTAAGACAAGTATGATTAACATATGTATAGGGGTCGACATCTCTCAAAGAATATTTTTCTATTCCCAATTTTCTTCTCAAATTAGCGCGTGATGCTCTCATAATGCGTTCTAACTCTTCTGTTTGGCTTATTAAACTCTCGAGTGGTCTTATAAACATTGGATAGCTAAATTTAATCACACATTTTTCATATAGTTTGCTTTCTCTATCTACTGGATTTTTTACTTCGACATATTCGATAATCGTAGGTATTATCGGATAGCCTGTAATTGCGCTTTCTAATAAAGCGCCTTTTTTTAGCTTTTGCATTAATCTAAATGGGTGTATATTCCAAGTCGATTCTGCATACATCCAGCCAGGAACAGAGTCACTTAACATAATTTTAGAACACAATTCAAAAATGCCTCTTTGGGTAGATTCTTTATCGTTCCTATCGATTAGAACAGCGTTACACGCAGCAAATATACCTTGTGTAGATAGATTTAAATCGTCTTTTGCGACATATAAAGATGGTTCTAATCCAAAATAATCATGCATTACTTCTAATGGAGTAAAAAAGTCGTGCGAATTAGAATGATTACATACAAATATCGCCTTTCCATTTTCGGGAACATATTCTTTGCCAATCACTTCATATTCATATCTTCTTACGATAGGTGGATATATTGTTCTTACAAAGTTCCGTGCGAGCTGTGTTCCTTTTGGCGTTTTCTTTTTGATATCTAAACATTGCTCTTTTAGTTCTCCAAAGTACCTAATTTTTTCTTTTGTCGTGAGATTTTGTAACTCACGGTCTGACAATAAGTTCATCATATGCTTCTCTCCCTTTTTTAACTTAGCTTAGTATACTTGGAGTAGTTAACAAAGTCAATAGAAAATGGTTTTTAGTTATTCTCAAAATCTTCAGTTAATTTTACTTTAAATTAAATCCTTTTATCTTCTATAATATTTAGCATAAATAGATTTCCTCTATAGTATAAATGTCCATATAATGTCTATATAATGTCCATATAAACGATACCTTAACATATTTATCATATAAGTCATTTAAGATATGGTCAATCGATTACTATTACGAAAGGTCGTTAATTTATCCAATTCAGCTTTTTCTGTGTGCGTTACTTATAACTAAGATACCCCATTCAAGCAAGTTTCCTTGAAAATTAAAAAAGCGCCTTATTCGGCACTTTCTTCAGTTGATTCTTGAGAAGTTTCTATATCGAGAGAAACTTGTTCACTCGTCTCTTCGGCATTTACGATTTCAGAAGCAATTTCACTTTCTTCTTTATCGTCCATAAACTTTTCTTCTAGCACTTCGCTAGGGTCGTCGGATAGGAACTCTTTTTCGAGTTCGATACTGACATCCGAATATTCTCTAGCGCCCGTACCAGCAGGGATAAGTTTACCGATGATGACGTTTTCTTTGAGTCCTTGTAAGTAATCGACTTTTCCTTTAATAGAGGCGTCGGTAAGTACTCTAGTCGTCTCTTGGAAAGAAGCAGCGGACAAGAATGAATCTGTCTCTAAGGAGCTCTTCGTAATACCAAGTAAAACTGGTCTTCCGGTAGCAGGAACTTTTCCTTCTAAAATGACCGGTTTATTTCTCTCAGTAAATTCTCTAATTGAGACTGTGAGACCTGCGACCATATCGGAGTCGTTACCTTCGACGATGCGCATCTTGTTAATCATACGGCTTGCAATGATTTCGATGTGTTTATCAGAAACGTCGACACCTTGTGACTTATAAACTTTTTGGACTTCCTCTAAGATATATTCTTGAGTGGTAATCGGATCTGTTACAGCGAGTAGCTCTTTAGGACTGATAGAACCTTCTGTAAGTTTATCTCCCGCATTTACTTGGTCTCCAACTTCGACACATACCTTAGCAGCATAGCTCGTCGTATGTTCTTTAGCTGTGATGTCGTTTTCGACGATAATCTTGTATTTACCGTTTACTGGTTCGATTAATGTAACTTTACCAGTTATCTCAGATATCGTAGCTTTACCTTTCGGAATACGAGCTTCGAATAACTCTTCGACACGAGGAAGACCTTGTGTAATATCTCCAGCACCGGCGACACCACCTTCGTGGAAGGTACGCATCGTAAGCTGTGTACCTGGTTCACCGATAGATTGGGCAGCCATTATACCGACAGCTTCACCTTTTTCGACAGTAATACCAGTAGCTAAGTTACGTCCATAGCACTTGCGGCAAATGCCGTTTGCACACTTACATGTAAGTACGCTTCTTATTTCGACAGTCTTAATACCTGCTTTGACAATCTTCTTAGCGATTGATTCAGTTATTTCACAACCTTTATCGACGATTAATACTTTAGTCTCTGGGTTGATTACTTTCTTAGCAGTATATCTTCCCACAATACGAGTTTCTAGTGATTCGACAACAGTTCCACTCTTCGCGTCGACGATATCTGATACTTTAAGTCCTGCTAAAGCACCACAATCGTCTTCTTTGATGATGATATCTTGAACGACATCGACGAGACGTCTAGTCAAATATCCAGAGTTAGCTGTCTTCAATGCTGTATCTGCGTTTCCTTTACGAGCACCGTGGCTTGATAAGAAGAATTCGTTAACAGAAAGTCCTTCACGGAAGTTAGCGGTTATTGGTATTTCCAAAGATTCACCATTAGGTTTAGCCATAAGTCCGCGCATACCAGACATTTGGTTAAACTGCGAGTCGGAACCACGCGCACCAGAATTCTTCATTATGAATACTGGGTTGTGTGTGTCTCTCTTAGCATAGCCAGAAAGTTCATCGCCGACTTGTTTAGTGACATCTTGCCAGACATCACAAACTTGTTTATGGCGTTCTTCTTCAGTGATGAGTCCGCGTTTAAACTGTTTGTTAATCTTGTCGACTTTTTCTTGTCCGACAGCGACGTATTCACTCTTATGCTCAGAAGTTACGATGTCCGCGATAGATATCGTAAGTCCAGCGATTGTCGAATATTTAAAACCTAAGTCCTTAAGGTTATCTAGATAAACACTCGTCTCCGTCGTTTTATAACGATCGTACACTTGAGCGATTAAACTCTTCAAGTGTTTCTTACCGAAAGGTTCTGTCAATGGCATTTCAGCTACAGCCCGAGGAATATCTACTCCTGGTTCTAAGAAGTATGTACTAGGCGTGATTCCTTCGATATTAGCCTTAGTTGGTTCGTTTACATATGGGAACGAATCTGGTAAAATTTCGTTAAATATTATTTTACCTGCTGTCGTCACCAAATATTTACCCTTTTGTTCTTCAGTAAATAATTTGTGTTTGAACGAATTTACTGGAACGACTATACGAGTTTGTAAAGTAATTTCACGTCTTTCGTAAGCCATAAGTGCTTCGTTCGAATTTTTATATACTTTACCTTCGTTAGGTAAACCTTTATCTTCCATCGTAATATAGTAGTTACCGATGATCATATCCTGTCCTGGCGTAACTACTGGAGTACCATCTGCTGGTTTTAAGATGTTGTTACTTGCCAGCATCAAAACTCTAGCTTCAGCCATCGCCTCTTCTGAAAGTGGTACGTGAATAGCCATTTGGTCTCCATCGAAGTCGGCATTGAATCCAGAACATACCATCGGATGCAAGCGGATAGCCTTACCACCGATGAGTACTGGTTCGAATGCTTGGATAGAAAGTCTATGTAGAGTCGGTGCACGGTTAAGCATTACTGGATGTTCTTTGATGACATCCTCGACGATATCCCATACACATTCGTCTTTAGCGTCGATCAATCTCTTTGCACCTTTGATGTTGTGAGCAAGACCACGTTCTACTAATTCGTGGATGACGTGTGGTTTAAAGAGCTCTAACGCCATGTCTTTCGGTACACCGCATTGGTAAATCTTCAAAGAAGGTCCGACGGCGATAACAGAACGACCTGAATAGTCGACACGTTTACCGAGCAAGTTTTGACGGAAACGTCCCTGTTTACCTTTTAACATGCTAGACAAACTCTTTAGCGCTCTATTGCCTGCGCCAGAGACACTTCTTCCTCTTCTACCGTTATCAAAAAGTGTATCGACAGCTTCTTGAAGCATACGCTTTTCGTTTTGGACGATGATGCTTGGAGCACCTAATTCCAACAACTTAGTAAGACGGTTATTGCGGTTTATTATTCTTCTATATAAATCGTTTAAGTCTGAAGTAGCAAAACGTCCACCGTCAAGCTGAATCATCGGTCTTAGTTCTGGTGGGATGACTGGAATAGCATCTAGTATCATCCATTCTGGTTTATTGCCAGATTCGTCGAACGACACTAAGCACTCCAATCTCTTACCTAGACGAATTCTCTTTTGACCAGTTGCGTTTTCCAAATCTTTTCTTATAGATTCGATTTCGGCTTTGACGTCAACTTTTTGTAATAGTTCTTTAATTGCTTCAGCACCCATGCCGACTTTGAAAGTGTTACCATACTTTTCATAATAAGCACGGTACTCTTTATCGGATAGAGTCTGTTTAGCTTCCAAAGGTGCTTTACCTGGGTCTAAAACGACATAACTTACGAAGTACAATACTTCTTCGAGTTCTCTTGGACTCATATCCAAGACTAGGCCCATTTTAGATGGTACACCTTTGAAGAACCAGATGTGTGAACATGGAGAAGCTAGCTCGATGTGTCCCATGCGTTCACGACGGACTTTAGCACGAGTAACTTCTACGTGACATTTATCACAGACGACATTTTTATAACGGAGTCTCTTGTATTTACCACAAGCACACTCGTAGTCTTTTGTAGGTCCAAAAATTTTCTCACAGAATAATCCGTCTTTTTCTGGACGAAGGGTACGATAGTTAATCGTCTCTGGCTTTTTAACTTCGCCATAAGACCAACTTCTTATCTTATCTGGACTAGCGATGGCAATCTTAATGCCTTTGAAATTGTTTACTTCCAACATTATTCTTCACCGTCCATTTCCTTTAAATCTTCTATGATTTCTTCTTCGCTTTCAAAATCGGCATCTATTTCGTCTTCGTCGATTTCTTCGTCGAATTCATCTTCATATTCTTCTGTTTCTTCTTCTTCAGTTTCTTTGACGACGTCGCCATTTTTCTTAGCTAACTTTCTTTCGTTAACCTCGTTCATCATCTCTAACGTCTTTGCATCTATTTCGTCGATGGATATAGCATTATCTTCCTTATCTTCGACATCTTCTAATTCTTTCAAGTCGTGGATGACGTCATCTTTATCGATGAATTGGATATCTAATCCTAACGCTTGGAATTCTTTAATCATGACGCGGAAGGCCTCTGGCATACCTGCTTGAGAAATGTTGTTACCCTTAACTAAAGCTTCATATACTTTTACACGACCGATGACATCGTCGGATTTAACGGTAAGCATCTCTTGTAAGACATGAGCAGCACCATAAGCATATAGTGCCCAAACTTCCATCTCACCGAAACGCTGTCCACCGAATTGAGCTTTACCACCGAGTGGCTGTTGTGTTACTAAGCTGTATGGCCCCGTTGAACGAGCATGCAACTTATCGTCGACCATGTGGTGCAATTTAAGCATGTACATGACTCCGACTGAAACTCTATTTTCGAAAGGTTCGCCTGTACGTCCGTTGATGAGCTGTACTTTACCATCTTCGGCGACACCTGCTTCCTTCATCATATCTAATATTTCGTCGACGTTTGCACCGTCAAATACTGGTGTTGCCGTATAAACGCCTAAGTTTTTAGCTGCCATACCTAAGTGCAATTCCAAAATCTGTCCTAAGTTCATTCGAGATGGAACACCCATCGGATTTAACATGATGTCGACAGGTCTACCATCTGGTAAGTAAGGCATATCTTCTTCTGGTAATACGAGGGAAACGACACCTTTATTTCCGTGACGTCCACTCATCTTATCTCCGACTTGTATCTTACGTTTTTGTACGATGTAGACTCTTACGATTTTAGAGACACCTGCTCCTAATTCGTCAGAATTTTCCTTAGTGTAAACTTTGACATCGTGAACTATACCATAAGTTCCGTGTGGTACGCGTAGAGATGTATCTCTAACTTCACGAGTTTTTTCACCAAATATCGCATGTAAGAGCTTTTCTTCACTAGATAACTCTTGGACACCTTTTGGTGTTACTTTACCGACTAATATGTCGTTTTCTTTAACTTCTGTACCTATTTTGATGATACCGTTTTTGTCCAAATTCTTACGCGCTTCTTCGCTGATATTCGGAATATCGCGCGTAATCTCTTCTGGTCCTAATTTAGTATCTCTACAATCTATCTCATAGTGTTGAAGGTGGATTGATGTAAACACGTCGTCTTTGACGAGGCGTTCATTTAATATGACAGCGTCCTCGTAGTTATAACCGTCAAACGTCATGAAGGCGACGACCATATTCTTACCTAGAGCCAATTCACCTTGGTTCGTGCTCGGTCCATCGGCGATTACTTCACCGTATTTGACTTTGTCTCCAGCACGGACGATTGGAACTTGATTTAAGCACGTTTCATCGTTACTTCTTTCAAATTCTGTCAAATAATATGTGTCTTTTCCTTTAGCATTTTTGATAACTATCTTTTTGGCGTCGGCATATTCTACAACGCCATCTGCTTTAGAGACGACAGAGCTGCCAGAATATTTTGCGACGGCTGCTTCGACACCTGTTCCGACGAATGGAGCTTCGGTCTTGAGTAGCGGAACTGCTTGACGCTGCATGTTAGAACCC
>CAZLNI010000030.1:0-12144 GCA_964560995.1 uncultured Muribaculaceae bacterium | reverse complement strand
TACTCATAGGCATTGCATCGATACTCGCGATTGTAAGTACTATTTCATATGCATATTTTACTGCTAAAGGAGAAGTAAAGAAGCTAGAAGCTATCATCAGTACAGGTACAGCAAATGCTAAATTTATGGATAACGATACAGGTATAACAGGCGAACTTCAGTTTGGAGAATCTATCACAAAGAAGTTTACTATACAGAATACTGGTACAGTCGAAGCAAGGGTCAAGATGTTTTGGAAAGATTTAGTTAACACTTATACACCAGAGACATTAACATATACTCTTTCACAAAGTGAAACTTTGGAAGGACCATTTATCGAAGTAGTAAGTAAGACAAATGTCCCTAAATTCGATAGTATTTTAGTAGACTCATTGACTATACCAGTAGGGAAGACATATTACTATGAATTAGTAATAACGTTAAATTATCTAGAAGATGTAAATCAAGATGCAGATTTAAATGCAATATTCAGTTCAACATTTAGATTAGAGGATATCAATTATATTGTGCCAAATTTAACAAATAAAATTATAGCCGCTTCAAATGGAGTAAGAACGGAATTCGATTTACCAGCAACTACAGACGAAGGAATCTTCGAAATGGAAGATGATTATGGAACGAGTTATTACTATAGAGGAGCAGTCGTAAATAATTATGTTAAATTTGGAAAGAATAAATCCGGACAAGATATGTACTGGAGAATAATCAGAATCAATGGAGATGGCTCACTCCGTATAATCTACGATGGGACAAGTGCCCATGCTAATGGAGAATCAAATACAGATAGAATAGCATTATCTAATATAGTTTGGAATAAATATGCACAGGACGCTAAATTTTTAGGATATATGTATGGTGGGCAAAATGGAGTAGCCAGTACAAGTAAAGAACAAGCTCAAACTAATGAAACTGATTCTAGTATAAAGGAACAATTAGATATATGGTATAAAGAGAATGTTGTAGATACTGGTTATGGAGACGCGGTAAGTGATGAAATATTTTGTAATGATAGAAGTACACCAGGAAGAACTGAGACGGGATGGAAGTATGATACAGCATTAGGATATGGAATTAAATATACCGCATACGGAGCAATAGCAAGATTATATAATGGACTCTCAAGCAATGCTTTGCCAAATCCAAGTTTCATATGCCCAGAAAAAAATGACGCTTTTACAGTTTTAGAAAAAGAAAAAGGTAATAGCTCATTAACTCATCCAATAGGGCTAATAACTGCGGATGAAATAGTCGCAGCAGGTTCAGGAAAATATGGTACCAGTAATTCAGAATACTATCTAAACAAAGGATTGCTCTATTGGACTCTTTCACCTTATCTCATGGATAATAATAATTATGCAGATGCGTTTATTATCTATCCGAATGGTGGCTTACAATATTATACTGTACACAATTCAGCTGGAGTAGCGCCAGTTATAAATCTAAGCGCCGAGTATGTAAATACTTTAATTGGAGAAGGAACTATGGAATCGCCATATCGCGCAAAATAAAATTATTATTAATAATAAAGCCACTTTAAGTGGTCTTTTATATGGTTTAAAAAATAAAATAAATATGATATACTGTTAATGTAAGGAATGATAAATATGGGGAATAGAATAAATGTGAATGTCAACAACCTATTTACTTTGAGTAAAGATTCTGGCATTACCTTAGAAGAACTTGCTCACGATTATAAAAAGGTTACAGGCAACATCGTCGTGGGAGCTAAAATTGACAACATGCTCGCCGATTTCGATACGCGGTTAGATAGCGATACGAAAGTCGACTTTTTCGATTACACAGACCATGCCGGAAACAAAATCTATCAAGCGGGGCTTAAATTTATTATGATTATCGCAGCTCGTGAACTGTGGAATAAAACAGTCAATTTTAAATATTCGATCGACAAAGGAATCTATGCTGAATTTGATAAAAAATTATCTGACAAAGACATCGAAGACCTGCGAATAAAGATGGATGAGATAATCAGTTATGACTACCCGATAAGAAAGAGAGTTACGAGAAGAAGTGACGCGATAAGATACTTCCTTTCGACTGGCGAAATCGAGAAAGCTAAAAACGTGGCAAATATTCCCAACAGTTTTGTGGAATTGTACGAAATCAACCATTCTTATAACTACTTCTATACGGATATGCCACTTAGCACAGGAGAATTAGGACTCTTTAGGCTTGAACGCATCGATAAAAATGCCCTTGCTCTCATGTACCCACATATCGACTCACACCACACGATTCCGAGATTTGACTTTAACGATAAAATATACAGTCTTCTCGGCAAATTTAACAAATGGGCAATAGATCAAGGAGTCGCATACGCTGCAGAACTGAATTCTCTCGTCTCGTCTTCAAAAATTCAAATGTTTATCAAAATGAATAATATATTCATAAACGACGCTTTATACTCTATTGCCAAAGATATCGCCAAGAAGTCGAAGACAGTTCGTATCATTTTAATTGGAGGACCATCTAGCTCTGGTAAGACGACGAGTGCCCATCGCTTACAAACATATTTAGAAACCTATGGCGTAAAACCTATCGTCTTAAGTGCCGACGATTACTTTAAAGAGAGAAAAGACACTCCCCGAGATAAAGATGGCAATTACGACTTTGAAGGCTTAGATGCTCTCGACTTAAATCTCTTTAACGACCAACTAAAGGCTTTATTAGATGGCAAAGAAGTCGTCATTCCAACTTTCAACTTCTTAACGGGAGAAAAAGAGTATAAAAGAGCTCCTATAAAGTTAAACGACGACAACGTTCTTTTAATAGAAGGATTGCATTGCTTAAACGAAGCCATGACGAAGATGATACCTAGAGACTTAAAATATAAAGTTTACGTCTGTCCATTTACACCTCTCTCTATCGATAGACATAACCATTTATCTACGACCGATATGCGTCTCATTAGGAGGATTGTTCGCGACAATCGTGTCCGCGGATATAAAGTCGAAGATACGATGAAGAGTTGGTCAAAAGTTAAAGCCGGTGAAGAAAAATACATTTTCCCCTTTACGGACGATGCCGATGCCGTCTTAAACACTGCTTATGCCTACGAACTCGGCGTTCTAAGAGTTTTCGCTGAACCTTTATTGTATAGTGTCAAAATGAATTCACCTTACTATGAAGAAGCTCGTAGACTGTTAGGACTCTTAAGAAACTTCTTCCCTATATCGAGCGAATATATCGAAGACGATAACACTTTACGAGAATTTATAGGTGGCAGCATTTACGAAAAATAAATAAAGAAAGAAGAATAACTTATGAAAAAAAGAATTGCAATAAACGGATTTGGAAGAATTGGAAGATTAGCGTATAAAGAACTACTAAACGATGAAAATCTCGAAGTTGTCGCCATTAACGACCTCACATCTCCAGAAGACTTGGCGTACTTAATAAAATACGATTCTATTCACGGACGATTAGATGAAGAAGTAAGAGTTGAGGATAATTATCTAATATGTGGTAATAACAAAACACAAATATTCGCTATAAAAGACGCTAAAGAATTGCCATGGAAAGAATTAGCTATCGACCTCGTTCTAGAATGTACTGGTGTCTACACCAAATTGGAAGATGCTAAAAGTCACATTGAAGCTGGTGCTAAGCACGTCCTCATAAGTGCGCCTGGCAAAGGCGATATGAAGACGATAGTTTATGGAGTCAACGAAGACATACTCGATGGAGACGAAGAAGTAGTAAGTGCTGCCAGTTGTACGACGAACTGCCTTGCGCCAGTATTAAAAGTATTAAACGACGAATATGGAATACTATCTGGCTTCATGACGACAGTACACGCCTATACAAACGACCAAGTTAACTTAGATGTTCAGCATAAAAAAGGCTATATGACGAGAAGAGGAAGAGCATGTGCACTAAATATAATTCCTTCATCGACTGGAGCTGCCAATGCGATAGGAAAAGTTATTCCAGAACTGAGCGGTAAACTATCCGGCAGTGCTCTAAGAGTTCCTGTCGGCGACGGTTCCTTGATAGATTTAACCCTTAGACTTCAAAAAAAAGTTACCAAAGAAGAAATAAATGCGTTATTTGATGCTAAAAAAAGCGATGTTCTATCTGTTACGGAAGACCCAATCGTTTCGAGCGACATCGTCGGCTCACATTATGGAGCTTTAGTAGATGGACTATTGACAGAAGTATTAGAAAGCGAAGACGGTGACCTCGTCAAAGTTGTCGCATGGTACGATAATGAATTGAGCTATACGGTTCAAATGATAAGAACGATGAAATACTTCTTAAACTTAAACTAATAACTCTTTACTGAGTTATCTTTTTATCTAATTCACATTATTAAAACACATTAGGAGAGTCATAAAATGTTAACAACAAAAATAGAATACAAAAAATTACTTGCTAAAAGGGAGATATTAAAGCTAATCTACGACATGAGATGCTATCAAATCATAAACAAAGAAAAGAGTCCAATAATCAATGGTAACAGTGCTCGTTATGTCTTTTTAAAGAATTCGAATATCCGTACTAGACTAAAGAAAGTCTTGGCATGGTTAGATGACGGAATAGTGGTTTTACATGAAGATGAAAATGAACCAGATGCCCTATACGAAGCTTCAACCTTCCTTTATAAGAATCACCCAGGAGAGACCACCACAATTAGAAGCCTAGAAAACGACATACTCGTATTAGAATTAGCCTGTCCACAAATGCAATCTCCGATAATGGAATTTATCACCTTTATAGATTTACTCCCCGAAGATTACGCCAACTTGAACGAATATAAGACCTTAATAGAAGATATGCTTAAGAAAATACCATATAACCTTTGTCCTTCTGTACGAGAATATTTAAATACTACATCGACTAATGCTTCTTGGTATGATGCCTTCTTTTTTCAAAATTCGACAGTAGAAGTAAAAGATGATGAAGCCAACTTTCATGACTTACTGAAGTCGACTATAAAAGAAGAAGGACTTGAACGTCTCGAAGTCATAAAAAAAGCTATTTATAACTACACCCAAATTAGATCAACTCCGATATCCACACTGACTTTAAAAAAGCTGATGCTCAATAATGACGATAAGACGAATACCCTTTCATCGCGTGCGCTAGGTCTAATTGGCGCTAGTAGCCGTGATTTAAAACCCTTTATGCTCGAAGCTCTACCTAGCGTTATAACCGAAAGGTTAGCCAGTTTATTTGATGTCGAAGAAATCCAACTTAGAACGAGAAACATATTCGAAACTTCACTACTATTATTTCCGCTTGACGACGTCATAAACATCTTCGCCTATGTTTTGGGCTCTTTGCCAAAAGGAGACATTGCTGCCGATTTTATCGACAATTACTTAGAACATATCATCCATAAAAAAGATAAAGCGGAACAATTTGTTGAAAAGTATATTTCTTACGACGAAGAATATAAGGATAAAAAAGGATTAAACTATCATTTAAAACCAAAAGAATAGTTTTTAAAGTACATATTTAATTGACAATAAAAAAAGATTAATGTAGAATACCCTTCAAACGAAGGGTATTTTTATGAAAAAGTTTTGGATAGGCGGCTACGGAGCCTGTGCAGTACACAACGAATATAGTAATATTGCAAATTTAATAAGGTCGATGGATTACGGCATTATAGATGATTATAAAGACGCTGACGTTATCATATGTTTAAACTCTTGTGTAGCCACATACAAAAATTTAAGAAATACGATAAACTGCATGGAACAATTATTACAAGGCTGTAAAGAAGACGCGACTATGATTTTAAGTGGATGTCTTGCCAAAGGAGTTAACATTGAGCTTACTAAACGACAACTTGAAATTATAAATAGATTTACTCTAGTCAAACCAGAAGAACTCATCTTATATGTTTCAAAAATGGTATATGACCATGTAGATGAAAAGGAATATAGATTTATACCTTTTACGCAAAGGCCCTACGCAATTCAAATATCCCCTGTTTCAGGCTGTCTAAACCGCTGTTCCTTTTGCAAAAGCCAATATATGAATTTTGACTTAAGGAGTTACCCATTCGAGCGAGTAGAAGAGTTAAGAAGAGACCTATTAGATGAAAATATAACTATTTACATGCTGGCATTTCATTCTTCTAATTTGAGCCTTTATGGAGTCGATTTATATAATCGTCCTCGCGCTCATGAAGTAATAAGGACTTTAAGTAGCCTCGACCAAGTAAAATTCGTCTACGCTGGGGCACTTATTAACTTATACCGAGAACTTATAGACGAAATATTAACTAATCCGAAGATAAAAAATATCCACATTTCCTTAGAAAGTGGTAGCCCTCGCATATACAAATTGATGAATAGACCTATTCCTTTAGAAAGATTAGTAGAAATAATTAAGCTGATTAAAAGAGAAAGACCAGATATCGTCATCCATACGGAGTTAATTGCTGGGTTCCCGACAGAAAACAAAGATGATTTAATGCGAAGTAGCGAATTGATACACGAACTAGATATCGTCCCAGAATACGTACATGCCTATCAAAACTCACCCCACACAGCGACATCTCTCTTACCACAATCATCGATGGAACACCGAATAGAAGCTAGAAATATTCTTATTGAAGAGCTAAAAGAATTGAAAGAAAAATTTAGGAGCCTAACTCTAACTGGTGAACACGTCGCACTCAAGCGCACCTATCCTAACGGAATTGCTCCAAAAAGCGAAAATTATCTATATACGATAGATACACTCGGAAACATCCATCTTTTAGAGTCAGACGAAAACATCGCACAATATCGTGAAGGTGATGTCATACCTGCTGGCACCATTAAGCTTAATCAGTTCGTTTATCTGCCTAAAAATAAACAAAAATGACATCTTTTGTCGATACTGAATATCCCCGATAAACAGAGCCCATAACGGTTAATGAAAGGCAAAATCACTACTACAAATTCCTAAATTTTCACGGGAAATGCAACAAAAGTACAAAACTATAATCAAGGTTAATAACGTTTTATGCCGAGAAAACTTCTTGATCAGCAGGCAGATAAAATTCATAATGCTAGGCAAGCAAGCTAACTTTTGATTCTTGGCTTGCCCCCTTAGAAATGAATTTTATCTGGGTCCCTGCTGTCAAGAAGGAAAATTGGAATAAATTAGTTATTAATCTTTTTTTGCATATCAACTATTTTATTATAAAGTTCATCATCATTCAATTCTTTTTTAAAGACTTCCGCAGGAGAGAGATAATTTAGAGATTTTCTAGGGTAATTATTCATCCACTTAGCAATCTTATAAATCTCTAAAGAAGTATAGTTTTCAATTAAATTTCCTTTTGGAATAAAATATCTAATCATCCCATTGTTTTTTTCATTGGTACCTTTTTCACCACTTGCATATGGGTGACAAAAATATAAGGAAGCTCCAGTAGTTTTTATAATATCTAAAAAACCGGCAAACTCGGAACCGTTATCTGTAGTTAATGATTTCATAACTTTATTAATTTTCTTTTTTAAATACCTTTTAAGGTTTTTAAATTTAAGAATGACTTCTTCTTTCGTTTTAGATTCTAAAATGATAATTATTTCAAACTTGCTTTTTCTGTCTGTTAAGGTCATTAAACATTTATGTTTGCCTTCTTTTGTTCCAATTACAGTATCAAGCTCCCAATGCCCTATAAATAGGCGATTATTGATATCATTAGGCCTTAGTTCTATACTGTATACTTTTTTATTTTCTGGTATATCATGTAAGTTGGTTGAACCGTCTTTTTCTTTAGTATGAAACTTTTCCATTCTTCTAGTATCGGATTTTTTAACTTCTAGAAGACCTAAGTGTATAGCCCTATAAATTGTAGTTGTCGAAATACTTGTAAATCCTTCTTGTAAGTATAACTTTTCTTTTTCGATTCGACCAGCGATTACATCTGGTGCCCATTCATCAATAAGAATTTTATCTTCTATATACTTTTTTAATTCAGGATAATCTTCTACTATATATCTCGCATTTGAAAGTCCGCGTTTAAAGTCTTTATCTTTTTGGGCGTCTTCAACATTGTATGGTAACGTTCTCTGTTTGTTAGTTCTCGGATTTATCTTTGTATATCTTCGTTTTAATTCGCGAGAAATTGTACTTCTATGAACATGCAGTTCTCTTGCAATGTCGGATTGATTGTATAGCCGGTTTCCACTTTCATCTTTTATATTTATCATTAATTCTATTTTTGCACGGTCGTCTCTTGTTAATTGTTTAAAATGTTGATTTTTTTGTCCATTTATATTATTATTCTTTTTAGACATAAGTTAATTCCTACTTTCTGTTTTGCAATTATGATTATAGGATATACTTATGTTTTTTTCAATTTTCTTCCGTGTTGCATTTCGAACGAAAATTAAGCCACTACTACAAATTTGACTTTTCGAATAAATTATGGTATAGTATGCACCGTTCGTTCTAACAGGGGAGGTTAGATTATGAAATCAAAAATGGCAGTAAATGCCATTAGAGGTTTGTTGCTATCAGTAGTAATACTGTTACCGTTCCATGTAACTTTTGGGATAAATCCGACAAGTGGAAACGGAAGCAATAAAGTAGAAGCTGCCCACTATGACAGTGAGGTACCACCCTCGGCTGAGCCGAAAGTAGTTTTATTGGATATTAAAGAGGAATATTGTGATACTGAATGTTTTTTAAAGAAAAATAAAGACACAGTCGAGTTTTTCGCAAAGACATTTGGAATCGATAGTTCATACATATATGAAGATTTAATAAAAAAGAACGACAACTCATCATATGATGAATATAATATCGGTCTAGTAAAAGATACAAAGGGGTTAAAAAAATACGGTTCTTTCGAAGAGGGACTTATCGAATATTTATTCGGATTTGCTAAAGAAAATCCACAGCTGGTAACGAACACAGTTGTGCCTTATGAAGGTAATTCCGAATATGTAATCGACTTGATAAAATATTTCACTTCGATTTATTCGAATGTCGACTATCTGACTGCCGTATCTATCGGGGCCGCTGAAAGTGGTCACTATAGAGTAAAATATATGCTTGCAAATAACAACATCTACGGAGGTATGACGTACAATCAAACACTCATAAAATATAAAAACATAGAATATGGCGTTTTGAATTTTGTGCGCCTCTTATCGAAGAGTTATTTCGGTAGAGGACTAAATACAATAGAGAGTATAGGTGTAGTTTACAATCCGACGTACAATGCAAACGGAATTAAAATAGCTAACCCACACTGGGTTAACTTAGTAAATAGTGCCAAAGCTATGTATGCTAATACATACTCCGAAGTTGCTGTTTCAGAGCTTATAAAGTAAGAAATGAGCCGTCTATTTGATTATAGAGGCTTTTTCTTTTCTAAGTGTTAAATAAATAGTAAAGTGTTGATTACTTTCCTATTTTTTTTGTATAATATAAATGAAAAATAGAAAAGGTGATAATAATGATAAAATATTTAAAAGACATCGACGTCAAAGAAAAGAAAGTAATAGTACGTGTCGATTATAATGTGCCTATAGAAAATGGCAAAATTGCCAACACTAAAAAGATAGATGATTCTTTAGAAACGATCGATTATTTAGTTAAAGAAAACGCTAAAATTATCATCTTAAGTCACTTTGGACGTGTTAAAACGGAAGAAGATAAAGCTGCCAATTCGCTAAAACCTGTCTACGATTACTTAAAGAGCTTAGATAAATACGACATCCTATTTTCTGCTGTACCTATGGGTGAAATGTTGGATACTATGGCAAGGACACTAAATCCTGGGCAAATCGTTCTCGTCGAGAATACTCGTTTCATGGATTTAATAGGCAACCTAGAAAGCGAATGCGATGTACAACTAGCGATGTACTGGGCTAGCCTTGCCGACGTATATGTCGATGATGCCTTTGGTTCGATGCATAGAAATCATGCAAGTATTACTGGGATACCGAAGTATATTCCAAGTGCCGTAGGATTTCTAGTCGAAAAAGAGGTAGAGAATCTAAAACCTCTCATCACAGAACCAAAAAGACCGTTTGTCGTCATCATGGGTGGAGCTAAATTAGAAGATAAAATCGAACTAATATACAGCCTAGCCGAAACAGCAGACCACATATTATTAGGTGGCGGAATAGCAAATACTTTCTTAAGAGCGTTAGGTTACGATGTCGGTTCAAGCCTAGTCAGCAATGAATCTCTTGTAAAAGCACGTGCGATTACTCAAGAATTTAAAGATAAGATCGTCCTACCTAAGGACGTCATAACTTCACCATCCTATAGTGAAACGACTTATGAACTAAAAGTACTAGACGAAATAGTTCCAGACGACGTCATTGGAGATATCGGTTCTAAAGCTATCGAAAATTATAAAAAAATTCTAGAAAAGGCCGAGACGATATTTATAAATGGAACTGTCGGTATATATGAACAAAAACCATTTTCAAACGGCACACAAGAAATACTGCGCTTAGTTGCAGAATCGAAAGCCAAAAAAATTGTCGGCGGAGGTGACGCAGGAACGGCAGTTAAAAAATTTGGTTATACCGACAAAATGGACTTCATATCTACAGGAGGCGGTTCCACACTTTCATATATTGCCGACCATACTCTTCCGGGTTTAGAAGTTATAGGACTTAAAAATGAAGAGAATACTGATTAATTTAAAAGACTGGTTTGACTTATACGAAAACATCGACTTTGCTGAACAAGCAGAAGGGCTTGATATAACAGTTTTCCCAAGCCTACCATATCTTTATATATATAAAGACTATAAAATAAGAATCGGTTCTCAAAAGATTTCATCCTTTGAAGAAGGAGCCCATACAGGTTCAATAAGTGCCAGGCATCTCCGTGATTTTGGTGTTGAAGCAGTTATTCTTAATCATAAGGAGTGCCAAATAGACGATAGTCAAAAAATATGTTCGAAAATAGAGAACGCTAAAAAATACAATATCGAAGTTATCCTCTGCGTCGGTTCTATCGGCCATGAAGAACTTACCAAAATTGCGGATGTCTTATCAGTATGTGGAAAAGAGAGCATATCGATAGCTTACGAACCCTTAGAAGAACTCGACCAGTGGCGCGTTAAAGAAAATTTAGACTACATCAAAGACGAGCTACGAGACTATGAGGTACCTTATATATACGGGGGCTATCTCACTTCCGAAAATATACTAGATTACGATAAAGAATTAGATGTCGATGGATATCTATTTAGTAGTAACGTTCTTAATGTCGACAATCTCAAAGACATAATAACTAAACTGCATACTTAACATTAATCATAGCATCCTCCCAAACGAGACTATTAATTTAGTCTTTTTTTTGCTATAATATTTAACGAAGAGACGAGAGTGTATTAAAATGAGACAAATAAGAGAAGGGGACAAACTTCAAGTACACTGTTATAAACACGATGGAACATTACACAGAACATGTGACGAAGCTACCGTATTAGAAATAACAGAAAATACTTTAGTTTGTGCTAATTATAAAACAGAAATAATCGAATCAGACGGTGTTAGATATCATACGAAAGAGCCAGCTATCCTCATGTTTTACAAGAACGACTGGTTTAACATCATTGGACAGATGAAGAAAAAAGGATTGTTTTATTATTGCAACATAGCTAGCCCGTATATTATTGACGACGGACTCATAAAATATATAGATTACGATTTAGATTTGCGAGTTTTCCCAGATGGATCTTTTAAAGTTCTAGATCGTAATGAATATCGTTACCACAAAAAGAAGATGAATTATGGTACCGACCTCGAACGAGTAATAGAATATGAACTCAACAAATTGATCGAAATGAAGAAAAAGGACGAAGGAGTTTTCAGCAAAGAGATGATAGATCACTATTATGAACTTTACGAAAAAATGCGACTAAAAAGTCCTAAAAACGACCAATAATGTACAAATTGAAAAAAAAAACAAATTTTTTCAAAAAAAGTGTTGACTTTAATTTTGTGAAATGTTATATTACTTGTGCACGAACGGAAAGAAGCCTTAAACAAAGGCTTTTATACAGGAATGCAAATGATCTTTGAAAACTGAGTAAAATGTCAATTAATTGAGTAGCTAAGATTAAACTATTGCATTTAACTTATATTTAAGTTATTTTTTGTTGAGAGTTTGATCCTGGCTCAGGATTAACGCTTGCGGCATGCC
>CAZLNI010000029.1:3680-12646 GCA_964560995.1 uncultured Muribaculaceae bacterium | reverse complement strand
GAGTATATGTTAAAGTCTCTGGTGTATATGTGTTAACTAAATCTTTCCAATACATTTTTACTCTTGCTTCTGCTGTTCCTGTATTTTGTATAGTAAATTTCTTGGTAATAGATTCTCCGAACTTTAGTTCTCCTGTTATACCTGTATCGTTATCGGCAAATCTAGCACTCGTCGTTCCTGTACTTATAATAGCTTCTAGTTGTTTTACTTCTCCTCTAGCGGTGAAGTATGCATATGAAATAGTACTTACAATCGCGAGTATCGATGCAATGCCTATGAGTAAACAGATTGTTTTTTTAGTTTCTAACTTCATGTACATACTCTCTCTTTCTATTTTTTATTAGTCGCAATTTATTCCTAATATTATGCTGCACGATATGGCGATTCCATAGTTCCTTCTCCAATTAAAGTATCTACGTACTCAGCGCTTAGATTTATAACCGGAGCCACCCCTCCCCTATCGGTAACATAATTAAGATATAAATAACCGTTAGGATAAAATACTAACATATATGCTCCTCCTTGATAATAATAAGGAGAAAGTAACCAATACCAAAAGCCTTTATATAAATAATAGCTATTATTAGTCGCTACACCAGATGAACTATACATTCCTCCAGCAATTGATACTTCATCTGCTGTTAATAATCCCACCGGATATGTTAATGCTCTATTCCCTGTTGTACTATCATTCATGGTAAAAGCATCAACTTTTTGTGGACATTTTAATGTTGGATTTGCATTTGTATATCCTGGTGCTTCTGGAGTAAATCTCGTTTTTACTCCGTAGTATGTTGTATTTGTTCCAAAGCCTGTTCCCGTATTATCTTTTGCAAAACTCCTGTCGTTGCAAAATATTTCATCACTTACTGCGTCTCCATAACCTGTATCTACAATATTCTCTTTATACCATGTATCTACTTGAGTTTTAATATTAGAAGCATTTTGGTTAGTTTGACTTCCATTTTCCCAACCAAACATATAGCCAACAAACAGGGCATCAGACATATTAAAATTCCAAGCTACGCCAGTCATTGCTAACCTATCGCTATTAGATTCTCCATTAGCATGAGCACTTGTTCCATCATAGATTATGCGTAGTGTTCCATCTCCATTTAATCGAACTATTCTCCAGTACATATCTTGGCCAGATTTATTCTGACCGAACTTGACATAGTTGTTCTCCACTGCTCCTCTATAGTAATAACTCGTTCCATAATCATCTTCCATTTCGAAGATTCCTTCGTCTGTAGTTGCTGGTGAATCAAATGTTGTTCTTACTCCGTTTGATGATGCAATTATTTGCTCAGTTATACTTTTATGTTTTATATCTTCTAATCTAAATGTTGAACTGAATATTGCACTTAAATCTGCATCTTGGTTTACATCTTCTAAATAATTTAGAGTAATTACTAAGTTATAATAATATGTTTCTCCAACTGGTATAGTCAAAGAGTCTACTAATAATTCGTTTTTCTTTGGCACATTTGTCTTAGCTACAATTTCAGTATAAGGTCCTTCCAAAGTTTCACTCTGTGAAAGAGTATATGTTAAAGTCTCGGGTGTATATGTGTTAACTAAATCTTTCCAATACATCTTTACTCTTGCTTCGACTGTACCAGTATTCTGTATAGTAAACTTCTTTGTAATTGATTCTCCAAACTGAAGTTCGTCTATTATACCTGTATCGTTATCCATAAATTTAGCATTTGCTGTCCCTGTACTGATGGTAGCTTCTAATTTCTTTACTTCACCACTAGCCGTGAAGTATGCATACGAAACAGTACTTACGATTGCGAGTATCGATGCAATACCTATGAGTAAACAGATTGTTTTCTTAGTCTTTAACTTCATGTACATACTCTCTCTTTCTATTTTTTATGATTTATTATCCGGCACGATAAGGATCAGTAATTGTACCTGTACCAATCATCGTATTTACATACTTTGCGCTTAGGTTTATAACAGGTGCAACTGCATACTCAGTACGATCGACACCATTACGAGTTAAGTTTCCTTTAGCATTTATTCCAAACATTCTAGCACTTCCATTTGGATCAACATCATAAGGAGAAAGTGACCAAAGATTATATTCCCCTTTATATAAATAATAATTCGAGTTGCTCGTTCCATATTTTCCTGAACCCGCACATAATATTTCGTCAGCAGTAATCAATCCTACGGGATAATCTAGCTTCCCATTTCCTTTTGCTTTTTCTCCCACAGTAAATGCATCATTTTGTTGTGGACATTTAAACGTTGGGTCTGGATTCGCATATCCACTAAATCCCGCTTTCATTCTTGCATATGCTCCATAAGCTGTAGTGTTAACTCCGTACCCTAAACCAGTGTCACTACTCCATCCACTCAAAATTTTGCCAGGTACACTTCTATCGTTACAAAAAACCGCATCACTTACGTTATTACCATAACCTGTATCTACTATATTATCTTTATACCAAGTATCGACTACTTTTTTCACATTTGAACTTTCAATATTTGCTTGAGCCTCTTCTTTATTCTTAGAACCTGTTGTTCCTATCGGGCCGTACATCCAGCCTACATATTTTGCATCTCTATATGATGTATTAAATGGTATACCTACTTTTATAAATCTATCATTGTTAGATGTTCCATTCGAATACCCTTGCGTTCCATCATAAATAATTCTAAGTGACGCATCCCCGTTTATTCGAATTATTCTCCAGTACATATCCTGTCCAGATTTGTTCTTGCCAAACTTGACATAGTTGTTCTCTACTGCTCCTCTATAGTAGTAACTCGTTCCATAGTCGTCTTCCATTTCAAAAATGCCTTCGTCTGTAGTAGCGGGAGCATCAAAATTATTTTTCTCTCCTTGAGATATTTTTCCAAATTTACCCAAAATATCTTTTGCTGTTATCGGACTATATGAATCTTCTAATCTAAATGTCGAACTGAACATTGCACTTAAATCTGCATCTTGATTTACATCTTCTAAATAATTTAAAGTAATTACTAAGTTATAATAATATGTTTCTCCAACTGGTATCGTCAAAGAGTCCACTAAAGTACTATTGAATCTTGGAACACTCATCTTACTTACTACTTCGATATATGGTCCTTCCAAAGTTTCACTTTGTGAAAGAGTATATGTTAAAGTCTCTGGTGTATATGTGTTAACTAAATCTTTCCAATACATCTTTACTCTTGCTTCTGCTGTTCCTGTATTTTGAATAGTAAACTTCTTAGTGATAGATTCCCCAAACTTCAGTTCTCCTGTTATACCTGTATCGTTATCGGCAAATCTAGCACTTGCTGTACCTGTACTGATGATAGCTTCTAATTTCTTTACTTCACCACTAGCCGTGAAGTATGCATACGAAACAGTACTTACGATTGCGAGTATCGATGCAATACCTATGAGTAAACAGATTGTTTTCTTAGTCTTTAACTTCATAAGTAATACTCTCTTTCTATAATAATAATTATATATCCAATCGGTTATATTTGCAATTAGAATGTTTTGAAATGCTCTATTTATATTCTATTTTAATATATTACTAATACTCCAAAATTTTTGTCAAAAAAAGAGCAATCGACGCTCTTAATTTTTACTATTCATTATTTTAATCGGTATATCTTTAACTTGAGCTGTATAAGTAACAGTCAAATCTTGACCTTCAACTTGTACTGGCACGTCGAAAGTTCCTGGACCATAACCACTCAAATCGATAAATGCCTTAACTGTAGAAGGGTCTATTTTATCGATAACCGATTGAACACCTTTTAAGATGACGACGACATGTTTCGAATCCTCTATGTTGACTGCACTTGCAACATAAGATGAACTTAAGTTTAGTGCCTCTATTGAGCTTAATTCGATTTCCCTTGTGGATTCTATGTCGACTTTGACATCTACTGAAGTCGTCGTTTCACTCATAGATCTTACTCCACTTGGTTTTGTGAGAGTTGCTATGAATCGGCGGTCAGCACTCAATTTATCGACGTCGATTTCCGCTGCTATATAGCTCAACTTGCTCAACTCTGCTTGGTCACCATAAACTCTTACGGATGTTACAGATGAATTAGCTGAAGCAATCGCATAACCTGTAGCAATCGTTCCTACTGGCACGACTTTGACTGGTAAGTCGACATGATAAGAATCAACTCTTATTGTTGCACTTGCAGTACCTGGTACCACTTCGACGTTCTCCACTAGTTTACCGTTATCGTCATATGCGACTATTGGCAATTTATCTCTCTCGAAAGTTCCCGCCTCAGTAAGGTCCAAAGTCGATACATCGATGAGAGCCTTAACAGTCGCAACTTTTGCTAAAGTTTCACTAGACCCCTTGACGTATACTTCGCTCTCTTTTAACTCTACCGAATTGACGTTCAGCTTACTATTCAATTTATCTTGGTTTAATAAATCGTACGTTAAAGATTTTATGCTTGATACTTTTTCACTTATCTTAACTGTTACAGAAGATGGTAACAGATTATACGTCACAGATTCGACAGAATGATTGTACTTCAATTTGACGGTATATTGACCAGTTTTATAATCGCTCAAATCTAGAACCACTTTGTGCTCTCCTAACTGTTTAGCCAAGTAGAGATCGCTCTTTCTGCCCATTAAGATAATATCTACCGTCTCTGGAATACCTTCTACGACATATTTTTCTTCGTTATAGATGGCTGAGACTTGTTGGCTAGATAATATCTCACTTTCGGTTTCAACCAGATTTATCGCGCGACTGTCGACGACAACGAAAAATAATACGGCTACTAATAAAGATATTATTAACAAAGTATAAGGTTTATTGAATACTACCTCAAAAACCCCAGCGTTTTTCTTCAAAAACTTATTAACCTTATATACAACTGTACTTATCGGTGTTACGATAAGCTTATCTAATACTCTATGAATGCCTCTAATAATTTTTTTTAAAGGATTCGTCTTTTTTTTCTTAAGTCCCTTCTCACTCATCTTCTTCACCTCTTTCTTCAGCTGCGTAGAATATCTCGGTCTTAGGTGAAAGTTCATTATATAAAATCTTCTTAAACTCTTCGTAAGTTAGATTATAATTCATTTGACTGTTGATTGCGATACTTATTCTGCCGGTTTCCTCACTGACGATGAGAACTATGGCATCGGATTCTTCCGCCAACCCAAGTGCTGCTCTATGGCGAGTACCTAAGCTCTTTGACAGCTGATTATCCATACTTGTCCTAAATACACAGCCCGCACAAGTGACTTTCGTTCCTTGTAAGATTACTCCACCATCGTGAAGAGCACTATTAGGATAGAAAATCGATTCCAATATTTGAGCTGATACATCGGCATATATCTTCGTCGCAGGAGCGATATACTCTTGGAGGCTTATATCTCTTTCGATGGCGATTAACGCCCCAAATCTGTTCTTTCGAAGATATTCGATAGCTTCCATAACCTCAGTGACGAGTTTTTCTCGCTCACTACCTGAAAGTACTTTATGTCTACCCAATAACTGGCTGCGACCTAACTGTTCTAAAACGGTTCTTATCTCTGGTTGGAAGATAATTATGAGAGCAAGAGGTCCCCACATGATGACATATTCTAATAGTAAGCCTACTGCATATAGATTCAATACGTTACTTAAAAGCTTTATGATGATGATGAATATTATACCTTTGAATATCAGTACCATCTTGATATTATTCTTTAGATTTTTCAAAGCGAAATATACGATATACCATAATATGCATATATCCAATATTTTCGTTATTGTACTCCAAACTGTCGTTAAAGTCATTGTTTTCCTCCTTAATCACTTTTCCCATTATAACAAATCATTTTAACTTTTTCTACTTTACAAGTTTTATTTACACTTTTATGATTTATCTATAAGAAAAGTCTACGGAAACACAAAGGTGGTTTATTGACATGTGTTCCCTTATTATTCTTTCTATTTTTACCCTGTTATTTTAGCATTTCTACCTTTTGGTGCGATACCTATATAAGTTCTACCGTCGTTTACCATGAGTTCTTCACCGTTGGCATACATATAAGTAGTCTTACCTGCTCTCGTTTTCTTTTCCCATTTGATAGGAATTGCTTTACCTTCGCTTATATAATAACCCGTTCCCGAACCTATATTAGCCATCGTCTGTCGACCATAACTATCTATCGTTGAATAGGCTACATTATAGACGATTATATTGTGAGTCGTAATCCGCTCCTTCGATGTATAGTCGATGAGCTCTACACTGTTTTGACTTCTTTTATACTCTTTTGTTTCTTCGTCGTAATAAAACTTTGCAGCATATCCACCAGAATATGAAATTTCTACGTACTTAGCGTCGATTACGCCATCCATATTTGACATATCCACCGGTTCCGGACTGTAAGCGAGCAACGACTTAGAATCACTCGTCACGCGATAATTGTACTTCGAAGCTGCCAATTTAAGTTTTTCCATCGTCGTATAACCCGTGTGTTCATAAGCCGCTTTTACAGTTTTATCTCTTCCAAAATATAGTCCTTCGCCAGAAAGTCCGTTGATATTATTTATTTTCAAATTAGATATGTCACTTTGAGCTTGTGGACTCCATCCCCAATGGACATATATAGCATCGTTTTCTAAAGCGTAATCTAAAAAGTAATGCCTGCTACTGCGTATACTCTGTATTTTGGCAGTATCTTTGTCTTTAAATAATGCCATCTCTCTCGTTATGCCACCTTCAACTAACATCTCATAAATTATATATGCATCGTTTAGTCCTGATTGATAACGCCAAACAGCTGAATTGTTGTTAATCATGACAGCATACGGGCGAGAGTCGCTTTCTAAGTCGATTACTTTCACCTTTTTTAAAGGTTCCTTCTCCTTGTCCTTACCATTATCTTTTTCTTCTATTTCTGGTTGTGTTTCTCCTTTATCTTTTGAAAAGAGCATTACTCCCACGACTGTCGAAATCAAAACGACTCCAACTAAACTAAAAATCACCAATCTTTTTTTCATCTTATTATTTAACTTCATACTGACCTCTTCTTAACGTTACATTAACAATAATATGATAACATTTTTTTTGACATAATACAATTTTTTCTGTATCATTTTAAATATGAGAGGTAATATTTATGAAAAATAAAAAGAAAACAATTTTAATTTATGCAGCTTCTATGCTAATACCAGCAGCGATTTTCTTCATCATGGCATTTATAAACGGATATGTCCCATTTGGTAAAGAGATGTTAAATTCATACGACTCTTTTTCCCAGTATTCGGGTATGCTCCTAGAATATTCACGGCTTTTAAGAGGCGGGAATATTTTCTATTCGTGGGGCGCAGGATTGGGCTTCAATTTCTTCGGCACCCTAACCTATTACGGTATGAGCCCATTAAATCTCTTTTCTCTTCTTGCTAACCCTCATAACTATCATATGTTCTTTGCCATCATGACTTACGCACGTTTCATGTTGTTAGGCGGTTCGATGTGCTTCTATCTTTCCCATAAAAAGATTAAACCACTTTATATCATCCTATTTAGTTGCATATATGCCCTCATGGGATATACGAGCACATACTACTACAATTATATTTGGATAGACTCTGTCATCATGTTGCCATTTGTCATCCACGGATTAGATAAACTGATTAATGGTGAGAGTCCCCTTTTCTATATCGTAAGTCTGACGATTACCATTTTGATTAATTATTATATAGGCTATATGATTTGCATCTTCTCTCTAGTTTGGTTTATCTATAACATCATCAACGTAAAAGATAAGAAGAAAACCGTTAAAACGTTTATTACTAGTTCTCTACTATCGGGATTGATGGGAGCAATAGTCATCCTACCAAGTTTCTTTGCTCTCATGACAGGTAAAGCGGAATTATATAATTCCGTCAGATATTTTGGTATATCGCGTAATGTCCTAACATTCTTCTATTCGCTTACGGCTGGTGCTTATCAAGCGACAGACCAATCATATGGGCCTGCCCTCATCTATGTAACTATCTTTACAACTGTCCTCGTCATATTCTACTTTTTCAATAAAGCTTTTTCAAAAAAAGAAAAAATAGCCACTTTTTCAATCATCATTTTCTTTTACCTGTCGTTCTGCGTCAACTTTTTAAATTATGCTTGGCAACTATTCCAAAAACCGATTTGGTGGCAGAGCCGTTTTTCCTTCGTCTTCAGCTTCTTCTTAATCACAGTTGCCTATAGAACTCTCATGAATATCGATAAAACCGATTTTAACTGGAAATATAAGACAATTCTTGCTACATTCGGAGTCTTAGCTATCCTAATTGGGGCCTACTTTAAATGGCAAGTATTATACAGCGTAGAACCATATACCATCATCTTCTTAGGACTCTCCATACTTATCATGATTGAGATGTTCGCATTTTTAGACAGGAAAGGTTTCATGACGATGCTTATCATCTTTACTTTTGTCGAACTCTCATTAAATACATATAACAGCTTAAAAAATAACTATCGTATGAAATCGTACACGGATTACCAATATGTTAAAAACGAAGTTCCCGAAATATTAGCTAACCTCGAAGAAAAAGAAGATGAATTCTTCCGTTTTGAACTCATGGACGATTATACAGCAGACGATGGTTTATACTTCGGTTTCCATGGCATCAACTATTTTAACTCTGTTCGCAATATCAAAGTTAACAATCTCCTTGAAAACTTAGGTGTCACTGTCTACGATAAATGTCACATAGAATTATTGGAACTAGATCCTGTAATATTGAGTTTATTAAACATCAAATATCTCTACGGTACTAGTTTACCTTATCTAAAAAAAGTCGATTATAACTTAAACGAAAACCCTTATCCACTGGGGCTTGGATTCTTAGCCACAAGCGACATTAAAAACGTTAAACTCGTCGAAGATAAACCTGCTCAGAATAAAGAGACTATATTAAGAACTCTTACAAAAAAGATAGAAGTGCTTTATGATATTATAGATATATATAAAT
>CAZLNI010000029.1:0-3670 GCA_964560995.1 uncultured Muribaculaceae bacterium | reverse complement strand
TTAATCAAAACTTAAAAAATGCAGATTTATCAAGTTTCACTTATACTTTTACGAGTGACCAAAAATATTTGTTAATGCCTGAATATGATGGAAAAGTCATCATCGACGACGAAGTATTCGATATGACCGAAAAAAGATATGTGATAATTCCTAAAGACAAAAAAGTCGTCGTCGAATATCAAGTATTAGATGAATACAAACCCGAAGATGTCTTTTTAACTCTACTCTCTCTAGAAAGCTATGAAAGATATATGGCCGCTATTGGTGACAGCATGTACGACATCAAAACGAACACCTCGCCTACTACTATATTAGAAGCTAAAGTTAACGTTGATGAACATCACGACTACTTGTTCACCTCTATTGAATATGAACGGGGAATGCGTGTCTATGTTGACGGCAAAGAAATAGAACCGGATATCGTTCTCGATGCTCTCGTCGGCATACCGATGGACGAAGGAGAACATGAGATAAAAATCACTTATATTCCACGCGGTTTAGTGCCTGGTGCAATCGTATCTATCCTCGCCCTCGGCTCAGCAGTGTTCTATTTACAAAGAAGAAAAAAAGTAATATAATTATCTAAAGAAGGAGGCTATTATGAAATTAAGTATTATCATACCAGCCATGAACGAAGAAGAAAATATCGATACTATCTACAATACGGTTAAGACAGTGTTCGAAAACATCAACTACGAAGTCATCTTCATAGATGATGGATCGAAAGATAAAACGTTTAAAGTGTTAGAATCGGTTTATAAAAAGGATAAAAATCACGTCAAAGTAATCGGATTCAGCCGTAATTTTGGTAAAGACGCCGCCATCTATGCAGGCTTACAGAGTGCTGTTGGAGAATACACTGCCATAATCGACGCCGACATGGAACAAAATCCGAGTTATCTTCTAAAAATGCTCACATTTTTAGAGAATAACCCCGAATACGACCAAGTCGCGATGAAAATTAAGAAGCGTAAGTCCGGCAGTGCCATCAAAAGATTAGGCGGCAAGATGTTTTATAAAGTCATCAATCTTTTATCCGACACTAAGTTTTCTAACGACGTATCCGATTTTAGAATGTTCCGTTCTAATGTTCGCGACGCCCTTTTGAGTTTGCCTGAGAAGAACAGGTTTTCTAAAGGAATATTCAGTTGGATCGGTTTCAATACAAAAGAGATGGAATACGATGTCGGTAAGAGAACTAAAGGAGAAACCAAGTTCAATTTCAAAGCATCCGTCAAATATGCGCTTAACGGTATAGTCGGATTCTCTGTTAAACCTTTAAAACTCGCCACATTCTTCGGCGCGATAACTTCTATGAGCGGTTTCATCTATTTGGTTTATATCATCATCAAAACGATATGCGTCGGCATCGAAACACCAGGATTCGCCACAATCGTCTGTCTCATCCTCTTCATAGGAGGAATACAACTTTTGACGATCGGTATTTTAGGCGAGTACCTAGCTAAGACGTTCCTAGAGACAAAAAATCGTCCAGTGTATATCGCTAGAAAGAAACTCGGTTTAGACGAAGACATACTATAAAAGATGCACGAAAGTGCACCTTTTTAATTGTTTATCTTTACAACACTATTTACAAAATGTTTACTCCATGCTCTTCAAATACTCGCTTAGATTCTCTGCAATCGCTTCCGGAATAACTTCCATTAATTCCTCCTTGCTTGCCGACTTGATGGCTTTTAAACTGCCAAACTTCTTGATTAGAGCTTTTCTTCGCTTTTCTCCTAAACCCTCTATATTGTCGAGCACGCTCTGGATAGAACCTTTACTTCTTATTTGACGGTGGTAGTTGATTGTGAACCTGTGAACTTCATCCTGCATCCGTGTCAAATAATGAAATAGATTCGACGTTCTATCGATCGGAATTATTTCCATATTTTCATCGACTAAATCGTTTGTTCTGTGCTTAGAATTCTTCTTTAAGCCTACCAATTTTATATCCAAATTGAGACTTCCCAAAACCTCTTTGGCTGCTCTTATTTGATTTTCGCCCCCATCCAAAACGATTAAATCCGGTCTTTCGGCTTTCTCCATGAGCATCCTGTAGTAGCGTCTATATAAGACTTCCTTCATCGTATTATAGTCGTCGTTTTTCTCTAAGCTGATTTTAAACTTTCTATAGTCGTTCTTTGAAGGAACTCCATCTTTAAAGACGACCATGCCACTTACCGAATACTCGCCAAACAAGTTTGAGTTATCGAAGATGTCGATGCGATAAAGTTTAGGCAGATTTAATAATACTCTCAACTCTTCGTTCGCTTCGCTCGTTCTCTTCATATCCCTTTGGATAGATTCGAACTCGTTTTCTATAGCCAATTTCGCATTCGTTAAAGCTAAATCCAAAAGCTTCTTCTTACTACCCTTTTGGACGGTAACTACTTTCGTGCCGAGAGCCTCACTCAACACTTCACAGTCTAATTCGTCGTTTACGAGTATCTCTTTAGGCACTTCGTTTTTCGTATAATAAAGTCCAATAAAATATTCTATTTCGTCTAAATATTCATCCATGATAGGAAAAATCTCGTTTTTGCTGCCGAGCAATTTACCATGTCTAATAAAGAATATGTCGATGCTTACGAAACCGTTTGCCACATAATAATTTATTATATCGCGGTCGACTAAGTCGTTGAGTTCTACCTTCTGTTTAGCCAAGATTAAAGACATATAATCGAGTTCGTTTTTGAGTTCTAAAGCGACTTCGTAGTTCATCTGTTCGCTGTGGTATTCGATCTTCTCCATAATCTTATTCTTTATGAGTGTATCGTTACCCCGCAAAAAGGATATGATTTCAGCTTCCATCTTGTCGATATCTTCTTTATTTACATCCTTAACACAATATCCGAGGCACTCCTTTATATGATAATATAGACACAACTCTTTCGGCTTCCCGTCGCACTTCTTTAGAGGATATAGCCTGTTGATCAAGTTTACTACCCGCCTCGCGGCATACTGGTTAGGATAAGGTCCAAAAAGCCTTCGCCCCTCTACCTTTTTGACGTTTAAGTAGCGGACTATTCGCAACTTAGGATAAGGTTTACTTACGAACTCGATATAGGGATAACTCTTGTCATCTCTAAGTAAAATGTTGTATTTAGGGTCGTACTTTTTAATTAAATTCAATTCTAATATGAAAGCTTCGTTCTCAGTAGAAGTTACGATATATTTGAAATAGGCAATCTCACTCACTAATTTCTTCGTTTTGCCCGTCACTCTTCCCGTAAAATAAGAAGATAGACGGTTCTTTAAATCCTTTGCTTTTCCCACATAGATTACGACATCGTCTTTGTCGTACATTTGGTAAGAACCTGGTAAATGGGGCACTAAACTTAAACTTTCTTTAAACATAGAACATCACATTTCTTATTTTACCACAAACTTCGTTTATTTTATGCAAAAGTTACAAATTAACTTTAAATAAGTTGAACATTTTGTTACAATTTTACTAGGTGATTGGCATGGAACTCATTAATACGAGCTGTCTGGAGATTAAAAAATCTAAATTTATAGGACTGCTTTATCGTGTCCAAACGAAAGAAGAAGTCGAAACCATCTTAAACAATTTAAAAGTTGAGCACAAGAAAGCTCGCCATATGCCCTATGCCTTCAAGATTGGACCTATAGCTAAAAAGACTGATGACAAAGAGCCCTCTGG
>CAZLNI010000028.1:0-12725 GCA_964560995.1 uncultured Muribaculaceae bacterium | reverse complement strand
TCAAAATGATTGAATCGGTTAATAATGAAAAAGTGAAATTTTGGGCTAAGCTAAATGAAAAAAAGTATCAAAATGAAAGTGGCCTATTTCTTGTCGAAGGAGAACACTTGGTTTTTGAGGCGGGAAAAGCTGGTTGCTTAGAAGAAACTATCGTCTTAAAGGGATATGAAGATAAATATAAAGGCGCTTTTATAGTGTCTCAAAATGTCATGAAAAAAATATCTATGCTTGCGAGTATACCAAAAGTAATCGGAGTTGCGAGGAAAATTACCTCAAAAGGAATAAAAGGGAACGTATTATTGCTCGACGGAATACAAAATCCTGGCAATTTAGGCACGATTATAAGGAGTGCTGTTGCTTTTAATATCGATACAATCGTTTTAGGTGAAGGAACAGTCAGCCTCTATAATCCAAAAGTCATAAGAGCAACTGAGGGGCTCATGTTTCATATAAATATCGTTGAAAAAGACCTTTCTTCGGCGATTTTAGAGCTTAAAGAAAGAGACTATAAAATATATTCGACAAAGGTCGATGGAGGAACACCTTTAAAAAAGACGACGTTTAACGAGAAGACGGGGTTAGTAATCGGAAGCGAAGGCAGCGGTGTAAGTGATGCGATATCAAAGATGTGTGACGAATATTTGTATATTCCCATGAACGAGGACTGCGAATCATTAAATGTGGGCGTAGCCACTTCGATCATTCTTTATGAACTAAACAAGTAAATCGACATAAAATATAATATGAAAAGTATTAATATTTCCGAGTATACGCCGGATATGGGGACACTGATTAGTTTAGAGGACAAAGAAGATTTTCAAAGTATCAAAGGCAGTATAAATATAGATATAAATAAGCTGCTTGACAATCCAAGCAAATATTTAGATAAATCCAAAACATATTATTTTTATTGTGCTCAAGGTTCCCGAAGTCGCCGTGTAGTACAAATATTAGGTGTATATGGTTATAAAGTTGTAAAGGTAACGATTTAAAGTTACCTTTTTATTTATCTTTTTAGACTTTTTTGGTATAGTTATTATGGTGGAGACTATGAGAGATGTTATTAGAAAAATGGACAAACCTTTATTTATAGCTGTCGTCTTATTATGTATAATAGGGCTCGTCATGGTCTTTAGTGCTTCAAATATCTCTTCTGTCCTGCAATATAGTACGACGTCATATCACTTTTTTAAAAAACAACTAATAGTTATGCTTGGAAGCCTCGTAATAGGTTTTATATTTATTTTGAATATTCCGACGGGCAAATACCATTATCTAAAATATCCGATGATGATTGGCATTTTAGGTTTACTGATAGGACTTTATGTAAAAGCGACATTTACAAATGGGGCCCGAAGTTGGTATAGATTTGGCATGTTTTCTTTGCAACCATCCGAGTTTGCTAAAACAGTCGTCATTATATACATGGCAAGTTTTTTCGGAAAAAATTTAGACTGCGACAAAAGATTTTTCTTTTTAAGACCTATTCTCGTCTGCGCAGTAGTGGCGGGATTAATACTATTTCAACCAGATTTAGGAACGACAGTTATCATAAGTTTAACAGTCTTCTTCATGTTTATGGCTGTTCCCTTTAATAAAAATGATAAAGATGTCAAACTCATAAAGATTTTAGGAACAGTAGCTATAGTTGGGGCGGCGTTGTTTATGATATTCGGGGGCAAATTTCTGACGATTGAACAGGCTTCGAGATTACAATATCAAGCTCCTTGTACACGGCCTGCAGATAAAACAGGCTACCAAGTGTGCAACGGGATGATTGCAATCAACAACGGCGGTTTATTCGGAGTAGGTCTTGGCAATAGCACACAAAAATATTTGTATTTACCGGAGGCACATACGGACTTCATATTTCCGATAATAGTCGAAGAACTGGGAAGCATTGCTGGTATAGGAATAATCGGACTTTATGTATTTATCTTATTCAGATGTTTGAAAATAGCTAAAAACGCACGAGATTTAACGGGATCTTTGATTGCCTACGGAACATTTTTGACAATTCTTTTGCATCTGCTCGTCAATTTTGGCGGTATCTTGGCGTTGATTCCTCTTACTGGTGTGCCACTACCTTTGCTTTCATACGGAGGAAGTGTCACCTTAAATACCTTAATATTGATATTCTTGACTCTTAGAGTTTCTTATGAAGGAAATAAGGCTAAAGAGAAGAATATAAAGTTTAAAAACTCAACTAAATAGTTGGGCTTTTTCTTTTATATAAGTTGTAAAAACGCTTTGTATTTGGTATAATTTGGTTAATAGAAAAGGTTTGATTTTCATGACTAATATATACGATATTACAAGAGATGAACTCATCGATTGGCTTAGTACTCAAAATATAAAATCTTATAAAGCTATCCAAATTTACGAGTGGCTATATGAAAAGAGAGTAAAATCTTTCGATTTGATGACCAATATAAAAAAAGAATTTATCGACGTTTTAAAGAATAATTTTAGTATAGAGGAGTTGACTATAAGACGCAAGCAAGAAGATGAGACAGCCATCAAGTATCTTTTCGAACTAAAGGATGGTAATTTCATCGAAGCGGTCGTCATGAAGCACGATTACGGTATAAGTGTGTGTGTTTCCTCGCAAATCGGATGTAATATGGGCTGCGCTTTCTGTGAAAGTGGACGTTTAAAAAAGGTACGAAACCTTTTGCCAGGTGAAATCGTCGGACAACTTTTAAAAATTGAAGAAGATTCAAAATTGAAAATAAACAGTGTGGTAGTTATGGGTATCGGAGAACCTTTCGATAATTACGACAATATAATCAAATTCTTGAAGATAATAAACGACCCTAAGGGCTTAGCAATTGGGGCGAGACACATAACGGTTTCGACGAGTGGCTTGGTACCTAAGATATACGAATTTGCCGAGTTCCCATTACAAATTAACTTAGCTATCAGCTTGCATGCACCCAATGACGAATTGAGAAATAAAATAATGAAGATAAATAAGGTTTACAATATTGACACTTTGATGGAAGCAATTCGCCATTATATTGCAAAAACTAATAGACGAGTTACTATAGAATATGTTATGCTTAATGGGGTTAATGATACTAAAGAATGCGCGTGGGAACTCGTTAGACTTTTAAAAGGTATGAACGTTTATGTCAATTTAATACCTTATAACGAGACGAGCAATTTGGAATTTAAAAAGACGACCTCTAAGAGAAAAGATGACTTTTTCGAAATTCTAAATAAAAACGGTATCACGGTAACCGTTAGAAGAGAGTTCGGAGGCACGATAGATGCAGCCTGCGGACAATTGAGAGCAAACGAGGTGAAATAAGAGATGCAATCGTTTTATATGACAGACCCGGGCATAGTTCGGAGTCATAATGAGGATTCGGTAATCATTGTTAAAAATATGCTCGGCGAACACATGCTCATAGTCGCCGACGGAATGGGCGGACACCGAGCGGGCGAAGTAGCCAGTGGAATCGCCGTTAACCATTTAAGCGAGAGATTTAAAAATTTGTCTTCGATTGGGAGTAAATTAGACGCGATAAATTGGCTAGATGAAAATGTGGCAATCATAAATGCCGAAATAATAAAATACGCCAATAGCAATCCCGAATGCATGGGCATGGGAACGACACTCGTCGTAGCTATTTTGACAGATGAATTTTTGATATTTGGAAACATAGGAGATTCGAGCGGTTTCGTTCTAAAAAACAAAAAGCTGCACAAAGTAACTAAGGCTCACACTTTAGTAAACGTTCTAGTCGAAGCGGGAGAGTTAACGGAAGAAGAGGCACAGAATCACCCGAAGAAGAACGTACTTATGAGGGCTTTGGGCGCGAGCGATAAGCAAGAATTAGATAAATTTGCCGTCGAGACGGACGTCGATGCAATCATACTTTGTAGTGATGGACTTACGAATATGTTATCTATAGAACAGATAGAGAGCATTTTAAATGATGACGAGTTAGATCCCGAACGAAAACTCGCTAAATTAGTGAAGAAGTGCAATTCTAGAGGCGGTACGGACAACATATCTGTCGCGTATCTAGTTAAGGAGAGTAATGATCTATGATTATGAAGGGGCAAAAGATTAATGACCGCTATCAAATCATCAAATCGATCGGTGAAGGCGGTATGGCTAACGTATACTTAGCATATGATACTATTTTAGATAGAAATGTCGCTGTTAAAGTTCTTCGTGGAGATTTGGCGACCGACGAAAAATTCGTTCGCCGTTTCCAAAGAGAGGCTTTAAGTGCATCGAGTTTGTCTCATCCGAATATCGTCGAAGTGTACGACGTCGGAGAAGACAACGGCTCTTATTATATAGTCATGGAATATATCGAGGGCAAACACTTAAAAGAGCTTATTAAGAAACGCGGCAAATTGACGTTAAGCGAGGTCATCGACATCATGGTGCAAGTATGTGATGGCTTGGCGACGGCACACGACTCATATATAATACACAGAGATATCAAACCGCAAAATATCATGATTTTAGACAGCGGTTTAGTTAAGATAACGGATTTTGGAATAGCGATGGCTTTAAATAGTACCCAGCTTACTCAGACTAATTCGGTCATGGGTAGTGTCCACTATCTTCCGCCAGAACAAGCAAGTGGTAAGGGTTCAACGATGCAAAGCGACATATATTCGATGGGTATACTCATGTACGAGCTACTCACAGGGTCACTCCCCTTTAGAGGTGAAAATGCCGTAGAGATAGCACTCAAACAATTGAAAGACCCTATACCTAACATAAAAGAGAAACTACCCGATGTGCCGAACTCGATAGTAAACATCATAAAGAGGTCGACTGCTAAGAATCCTAAAAATAGATACGTCGATGCTAGAGAGATGTTAGATGACTTAAAAACTGCGATGGACGACTCTAGACAAGATGAGGAGATAATCAAATTCGAATATCCCGAAGTCGAAGAAATCGATAGACAAGCGAGTAAAAAAGCTAAAGAGAACGTCCAAGAAGAAAAGAAAAAAGAGAATGAAACGCCGAGTATATCTAAACAGGTGACGGAGGATGAAGTGAAAAAAGAAAATAAATTACTTTTAATCTTAGGTGCTATATTTACTGGAATCGTCGTCCTAGTTACGGCTATATGTGTGATACTGCCTAGAGTGAACAGTGTCAGTAACGTAAAAGTACCACGTGTCGCAAATATGGACGAGGTCGAAGCAGAACAAATCCTTTTAGAAGAAGGATTAAAAGTCAATGTCGAACTTAAGTATATTGCGAGCGATACCGTAGAAGAAGGCAAAGTGGTCAAAACCGACCCGGCAGAAGGAAGAACGGTCAAAGAAGGAACCGAGGTAACGATATATATTTCTACAGGCGAAAATTCTTTGACACTCGAAGATTATACTGGCCGCAACTATATAGAAGTCAAAGCTATTTTGGAAAGTACGTATAAGATGAACGTCATTACGGAGAAAAGAGCGGTCGACGACCCTAAAAAATATAAGGCGAGTGAGATAATCGACCAAAACCCTAAACAAGGTGAAAAAGTGCCAGAGGGCGGAACGATTACACTATATTATCCAGATATAGAGGAAGTTTATCCAGACTTTACGACGGGAGATTATACTCTTGCGCAAATAGAAGAATTCGCCGAGAAAAATGGACTCAAGTTCTCACCAAAATATGTCGAGACAAGCGAATACCCTCCTGGAACGATATATGAACAGAGTAGACAGCCGAATTCGCGCATCTCAGCTGGTGGTTCGTTTACAGTGACGATCGCCCAAGAGCCCCTAGATGAAGGACCATTATTCCCAGACAATTCAACCGATGAAGGAACAGATCAAAATGAATAAAGAAGGAAAAATCATCAAAATCGTAAGTAATCTCTTCACGGTTCAAAGTGGTAATGAAATATACGACTGCCGAGCACGTGGAAAATTTAGAAAAGACTCAGTAACCCCTCTAGTAGGGGACTTTGTCGTTATTGACAGTGACAACGCCTTTATATTAGAAATCGAGAAGAGGCACAACGAACTTACAAGACCGATGATAGCCAACGTCGATATAGGTCTTGTATTGACGAGTGTCAAAGAACCGGATTTATCTTTAAGTTTACTCGATAAGGAATTGGCAGCAATCATCCACGAAGGAATCGAGCCAATAATCGTCCTTTCAAAAATCGATTTATTAGATGGTAAAGAGAAAAAAGAAATTAAAAAGATATTTAAATACTATAAATCGATAGGTATTAAAGTTCTATCGAATAGAAATTTACATAGGTTAAAAAGATATCTTAAAGGTAAGACGGTCGTTTTAACTGGTCAAACGGGTGCGGGGAAGAGCACTTTACTAAATAAGTTAGATAGCAGTCTCAACTTGAAGACGAGTCCAATAAGTACGGCTTTGGGAAGAGGTGTCCATACAACGAGGCATGTCGAGTTATTCGAAGTGGCTGGCGCTTTAATTGCCGATACTCCCGGTTTTAGTGCACTCGATTTGAATTTTCCTAAAAAAGAATTAAAGAGTGTCTACCCCGAATTCAAAGATAAACACTGTAAATATCAAAACTGTGAACACGATGGTGAGAGGGATTGCCAAGTGAAAGAAGCATACAAAAACGGTAAAATTCTCAAGAGTCGTTATGAAAATTATATTAAATTTAGAGGTGAGATGAAATGAAAATAGCTGTATCGATTTTATCTTCAAATTATGACGAAGAGGATACGATAAGAAGAATCAATGCAACGGATGCCGATATGTTGCACGTCGACGTGCTGGATGGCTCTTTCGTGCCGCAAAGAACTCCTAAAAGAGAGTTTTTGCATACTTGTAAGAAACCAATGAACGTCCATTTGATGGTCTCACGCCCCTTCGACTACATATCTACCTATAAAGAACTGGGAGCGAAATCCATTATCATTCAAGCAGAATTAGATGACGATATTCGCAGTCTTTTAGGATATATAAAAGAACTCGGGATGCAATGTGGTTTGGCTTTGTGCCCCGAAACAAAAGTAGATAAAATAAAAGATTATCTGGTTGATATCGACGAAGTACTAGTACTTTTGGTGACTCCTGGAGCAGGTGGACAGAAGATGCAAGAAGATGTACTCGAAAAGATCGAAGAGTTAGCTAATCTTCGCAAAATAGCAGGGTATCACTACAAAATAATAGTTGACGGAGGCGTTAACGACGAGACGATCGGAAAAGTTCAAAAGTCCGATATCGCCGTCGTCGGGTCGTTTATTTGCAAAAGCGAAGACTTCCAAGCCCAGATAGATAAAGTTAGACTTTAAAAAAGTCATATAAAATGTTAGAATAATACAAGAAAGAAGTTGATATTTATGCAAAGTATAATAATCAAAAGTTACGAATCTAAAAAGAGCATCGTCCAGCCATTGGTATTTTTGGTAATAGGATTGTTGTTATTTTTTAATCCAGGTGGCATAACAGAGTTTGTCTCATACATATTTGGTGGTGTTTTTTTGGCACTTGGAATCGCGAAGCTAGTCGGCGACCAAAAACGAGTAGACAAGACGACGGGAGATACTTTTTACGGTGTCACGATGATTGTTCTCGGACTCATTTTCATCTTCTTTTCGGGAACTATCGAGTTCATCATAAGATTAGCCATAGGTCTATGGATAATAGTTAATGCTTTAAATACGATTGCGATAGGGACGAACTTGGTTAAAGTCGAAAAGAAGTCGGTCGTCACACTCATTATCGGCTTCGTATTATTGATCATCGGTCTATATACTATTTTCGTATCTAACTTGATTCTCTCGACATTAGGTCTAGTTATAACTATCTATGCGATTCTAGAGATTATAAGTTACTTCTATATCCAAAATAAGAGCAGGTAAGCCATGTTAAAAATAGAAAATTTATGTATCGAAGTTGCCGACAAAACATTGATAAATAACTTAAACCTAACTATTCCGAAAGATGAAATACACGTCATAATGGGGTCAAACGGAAGTGGTAAAAGTACTATTTGTAAAACTATTATGGGAAATCCCAATTATAAAGTAACAAAGGGTAGCATTTCTTATAATAATGAACGCATCGACGCGATGAGTCCAGACGAGATTGCCAAAAGAGGAATCTTTTTGCTCGAACAGAGTCCTACGGAAATACCAGGTGTTACGAATGCCGAGATGCTCAGAACAGCTCTTTTAGAAAGAGGAATAAAAGAGTCGATTTTTGAATTCAACAAGCACATTACTTCTTCTTGTGAACAGCTGGGAATAGATAAAGAGTTTATCCATCACAATATAAATGAAAATATGAGTGGTGGAGAGAGAAAAAAGAACGAATTGTTACAAGTTGCCGTTTTAAGACCGACACTCATCATGTTAGACGAACTCGACAGTGGGCTCGATATAGACAGTTTGAGGTCGCTTTCACTTGGGTTATTAGAGTATAAAAGAGAAACACATGCTTCTATATTGATAATAACGCACCACACCAACATTTTAGAATATTTAAATCCTGATAAAGTATATATTTTAAGGGATGGTCAAATCGTATTAGATGGAGACATCGAATTGGCTCGAAAAATCGAAAAAAGTGGCTTTAAAGGGGCGTTTAGTGTAAGTGAATAATGAACATGAGAATAAAATAATATTGAGTGGAGGAACACACGATTTAGATAAATTTAACGACTCCGCCCAAATAATCATCAAAGGTAAAACGCACGTCAACGCGATTAACTTACATAACAATATGAATCTTTTCTTTATATTGGAGAAAGATGCGTCTCTCGTACTCAACTTGTTCGATTATGCTTTAGATTTAAAAACGGATATTACTATACAAGCCGACGATAACTCTTCTTTCGCCGTAAATGCCGCTTTTATAAGCGAGGTAAAGTACGAACTCAACATCGATACGAAACTCTATGGGAATAACATAAACGGCTCATTGAACGTACGGGGAATAAATGAATTAGAAGGCATCGTCAAAGTAGTAATGAACGGGACAGTTGCAGGAGAAACGAAAGGGAACGTTTTATCGGAATATGCTCGCATCATAAATAAGAGCAATTTTTCAAATATACTCATACCCAATTTGATAGTGAATACGAACGAAGTCGAAGCTAATCACGGAGTATCTGTCGGTCATATCAGCGAGGAGCAAGTATTTTATTTGATGAGTAAAGGTATTACGAGAACGACCGCTATAAAGATGATAGAAGAAGGATTTATTTTGTCGATCATGAGTGACGACGTTAAACAAAAAATACAAAACATACTCGTAGGGAGGTGAACATATGAACGTACTTAAAGATTTTCCTATGCTCAATAAGGACATCATCTATTTCGATAATGGAGCGACGACTTTCAAGCCGTACTGTGTAATAGACGCGATGAACAAATATTACACAGATTACTGTGCTAATGCTCATCGCGGAGACTACGACATAAGTTTAAAGGTTGACATGGCTTATGAGAATACGAGAGATAAAGTACAAAAATTTATCAATGCTCGATATCGAGAAGAAATCATTTTTACGAGTGGTGCGACTGAATCTCTCAATTTGATTGTAAACGGATTTTTTGATAACATAATCGAAGAAGGAGACGAGATAATAATAAGCGACTCCGAACATGCATCTAATGTCTTGCCGTGGTTTTCTTTAGCTAAAAGGCGTGGAGCAGTTATAAAATATGTACCTCTAGATAACGTTTTTCATGTAACTTTAGAAGCTGTAAAACGTACGGTTAGTCCCAAAACGAAAGTGATAGCTTTAGCGGAGATAACAAACGTCGTGGGAGATATCCGTCCAATCAAAGAAATATGCGAATTTGCTCACCAAAACAATATATTCGTCGTCGTCGATGGAGCACAAAGCATACCACATAAAAGGTGCGATGTCCAAGAAAATGACGCGGACTTCTTAGTATTCTCGGCTCACAAAATGTGTGGTCCGACAGGGGTAGGAGTCCTATATGGCAAAAAAGAATTATTAGAAAACTTAGTTCCAGTCAACTTAGGTGGCGGGATGAACGAATCGTTCGATAACGAAAATGAGGTTTATCTAAAAGAACTGCCGACGAGGTTAGAAGCAGGCACTCCGAATATTGCGGGCGTCATCGGTTTAGGAGCTGCGATAGACTATTTAGAAGAAATAGGTATGGAAAATATCTTTTGTCATGAACTTGCTTTAAAAAAATACTTAGTCGAAGGGCTATCTAAAATACCGTTTATAGATATAATAAACGACGAATGTGACTCTGGTATACTAGCTTTCAATGTCGATGGAATTTTCCCTCAAGATGTCGCCATATATTTAAATAAATATAATATATGCGTAAGAGCAGGAAATCACTGTGCAAAGATATTAAAGAAAGCTGTAGGAGTTAGGAACACAGTAAGAGTCAGCTTATATTTCTATAATACGAAAGAAGAAATCGACACTCTAATAGAATTGCTTTCTGATAGAGATAAAATCATGAAGGAAATGATATAATGGACGAGAATTTAAAGAGAGAAGTAATATTAGATAATTATACGAATCCTGCTAATAGATGCCAAGTCGTAGAAGACGGATATATTAAAGTTAATTCGAATAATTCGTCTTGCCTCGATAACATAGATTTATGGATAAAGTTCGAGGACGATACTATAAAAGACATCAAGTTCGATGGCGAAGCTTGTGCGATTAGCACAGCGAGTACTTCTATCATGACAAAAGAGTTAGTTGGGAAAAGCATTGAAGACGCAGAACATTATATTGAGCACTTCTATAATATGATCGAAGAAAGAGAATATGATAAACGCCTTTTAAACGAGGCTCTCGCTTTTGACACCATCTACAAGCAAGCTAACAGAAAGACATGTGCAACCTTGCCTTATAAGGGAATTTTAGATGCGATAGACTTATACAAAAAGAGCAATAATCACTGATTGCTCTTTTTCTCTGTCGTCATATTTTCGTCTTTAGATACGATATATATATCTATATCGTTCGCATCACAAAGTTTTAGTAAATCCTTAAATAAGTAATTAGTTCGTCCTAGTTCGTTTGATTGTACCCAATGACGGGATTTGCCAATATCTTCGCCGAACTGCCCTTGCTTTTTGCCTGTCGATTCCCGGACAAATTTGAATATTTCATTCGGATTATACTTGTTTGCTTTTATTTTCATCGTTAATTCCTCTTTCGGGTCATCCTTCGTTTGCATACTATCATACAATCAATTGTAAATGTCAATTCGCGTATTGACGATACATTGTAATTATGGTATTATTTATTTAAAATATACGTATCGATGATACGCACAAAGGAGTAGTAAAATGAGACACAAAAAATATTTAATTATGTTTTCAGCATTATTTCTTTCTATTCTAATGGGGTTATTTATTTACGTAAGAAATATGGCTAAAACGACGAATTTTAATAATAAAGTTATGGCTGTGTATCTTGGGGACGAAGAAGGCAACTACAAAGAAAATTCTGAAATTATTTTTCCGACTGACGGATATGTTTTAAATACGGAGAAGAGTATATGTCGTAATGGGGGAACCATAACTCAAAATCCAAATACAAAAAAGATAAGTTTAACTACCTCCAAGACAAGTGCATGTACTTTATACTTTGATAAAGTGGTAGTACCTACATCAGAACAGAGCTTAACAAAGCTAGGCTTAACATCAAACGGAGTGAAAGATTCTTTCGATGAACCAGCTACGACAGATGAAGGAATTTTTGAAATGGAAGACGACTATGGAACTAGCTATTACTTTAGGGGAGCAGTCGAGAATAACTACGTTAAATTTGGAAAAAATAAAACCGGACAAGACATGTGGTGGAGAATAATCAGAATCAATGGAGATGGTTCGCTTAGGATAATATATGATGGAACAAGTGCACATTCTAATGGGGAATCTAATACGGATAGAGTATTAAACTTGGAGAAAAAGTTTAGCAATAGTAGCGACGATAATATGTTTGTAGGTTGGATGAGTCAGTCAGATGGATCATCTCAGACTTGGAATACTAAAACTAAAGAAGAAGCTCAAACGAATAAAGTCGACTCCGTTATAAAAAAAGCTGTAGACTTATGGTATAAAGAAAATATAGTTGATACCAATTTTACAAAAAACATCAGTGATACTTTATTTTGTAACGATAGAAGTATACCCGGTAAAGATTCACATGATTGGAGTGAAGACACCGGTTTAGGTTACGGGACAAAAGCAACAGCATATGGAGCATATGTAAGATTAGATGTAAACTATGGCGGAGCTAAATTACCAAATCCTAAGCCAAGTTTTAAATGCTTACAAAAAAATGACGCATTTACAGTCAATGATACTAAGAAGGGTAACGGTGTAGCAACTTACCCAGTAGGATTAATAGCTGCAGATGAAATGGTAACGGCGGGGTCGGGGGCATATAGTAAATCTAATAAAAGTTATTATTTATATAAAGGACGTTCATATTGGACTATGACACCGTATTACTTAAGTAATACTGGATATGCATTTGTTTTTTATAATTATTCTGAGAGGAGTCTAAGTTCTTCGCAAACAAATAAAGAGTTTTATGTTGTTCCCGTCATAAACCTAACCCCAGAATACGTACAAACAATGGTTGGTACAGGTACGATGACTGACCCTTATAGGGTAGAATCTTAAAAAGTATAAAAAAATTATTATTGCAAAATTCGACTTTAAATTATATAATTAAGACATAATAAAGCACAGTAAAAGTGCTATGAAAGGGTTGAAAAACAATGCAAAGAAAGCA
>CAZLNI010000027.1:12552-12778 GCA_964560995.1 uncultured Muribaculaceae bacterium | reverse complement strand
GCTTTTGATTTTGACTTAATAATGCATTAAACAATATCTCGTCGGCAAGTTCGATGGTGCGCGTTAGTTCTTTAATATTTAATTCGAGTTTTATCATCTTTTAACCTCCATGATTTAATCTTATCATATTTTTTTTATTATTTCTTCGGAAAAGTTAAAATTAACAACCTTTTGTAAATAATCGCTTTTTAAAAGCATAAATTTTAAAAGGAGAACTTTCTATGCA
>CAZLNI010000027.1:0-12542 GCA_964560995.1 uncultured Muribaculaceae bacterium | reverse complement strand
GCACGAAACATATATAGCATTAAACGCAGTTATATTAGGACTTGTAGCGAAGCTATTACTCAAGAGAACGAATAGGAGAGGAGTTAATTCAAAACCTCCGTCCGCGATGTTCTATTCACTATGTTTTATACCTGCCGTTCTTATAACTGATTTATCAATATTAGGAATTTACGTTATCGGTACAATCTGGATAGTCTTTTTAAAAGAAGTCCTCATTTTATTAAATAGGGAAGAGGGGACGAGTATAGATTGTATTTATTTAGGTTTATTAAACGTCTCGTTTTATTTTTTAAACAAGCTTTTTATTACTAAACTGCTATATTCGATTCCTTTTAACTTGGCGACATTTCTATTGGTCGCGATAAGCCTAGTTTTCTTTGCAAATTCGATAAAATTGCTGAAAAAAGCATGCTAACACGTACATTTGTTCGTGTTTTTGTTCATTTTGGAAGAAAAAAATGAGAAAAATCAAATAATTCCGGAACAATAATAGTAGAGGGTCATGAAAGGAAGGTGAAAAAAAATGAGATTTTTTGTGATTTTCAAAATTATCGGCTACATATTATATAGATTCTTCTAATTAGAAAGGATGTAGACAAGTGAAAAAGAAAGTTATATATGTACAGGAAGATTCTTATTCATGTGGTTCTATTTGTATTCAAAGCTTAGTAGCTCATTATGGAGGTTATATACCATTAGAGACAGTTCTAGATGATACGTCGACAGATACGACAGGTACAAACGCTTATGAGATGATTTTAGCATTGCGAAAATACGGTTTTACTTCTTACGGCAGAAAGATTGCTTTAAAAGATATAGAAGACGAGGATTTACCCGCTATCGCGCACATCCAAAAAAACGGATTGGAACATTTCGTCGTCATCTACAAAATAGAAGAAACCTGTGTCATAGTGATGGATCCAGAAGTTGGCGAAAAACATTATAGCAAAGTTGAATTTTTGAGTCTTTATGACGAAAAAGCTATCTTTGCATACCCCAATGGTGAAATACCACATTTTAAAAAAAAGAGCCCTCTTCTAAACAAAATATTTAATGTGTTATTTTCTAACAAAAGCAAAGTGTTGATAATATGGATGTTGTGTTTTCTTACGATGATTCTATCTCTCGCTTTAAACTTCCATTTTAAATTATTAGATAAATGCAAACATCCTATCGTTTTAACTATAATTTTTATCGCAGTATCCGTCTTTTTTGAAATACTTACCGTAATTAAGAATCGCATTATTAGGGACTTATTAAAGTCGACAGACAGTTTTTTAACAAAGGATTATATAAAACACGTATTTTCTATTCCGCGCCGTTACTTAGCGCGCAAACGCACGGGCGAAATATTAAAAAAAGTTCAAGACGCATCTTCGATAAAGGATATTTCCCTACAATTGATACTAACTAGTTCTTTCGATTTTTTATCTATGACGATTTCTGTGGTTGTAATGTTTATAATTTCGAAAAGAACCTCTATAATATATTTATCCATCAGTTTAATTACAACTAGTATAATGTGGTTTGAAAACAAAAAACTATATAAAAAGAATAAAGAAAACATCCAAAAATATGAGACTTACATCGGGACATTGGTAGAAAACTTGAGTGGACTGGAAAGTATCAAAAATTTAAATAGAGAAGATATCCAATTTGAAAAGATTTCTTCTAAGCTAGATGACTATAATGAGAATAAAAGAAAACTTGGAAACTATTTAGATGCGACGCGCGAAGTAAAAAATCTCGTCATGAGTATTGGCTTCTTGATTGCTAATTTAGTAGGTTTTTTAAATCTTAGTGAAGATTTTACTTTCTATGATTTGATAACTTTACAGTCGTTATTCGGCATTATGACTTCTTCTTTAATGGGATTCGTCGAATTGAGTAACGATATTTCCAAAAGCCGAGCAGTCGAACGAAACATCAGTGAGTTTTTAGACATCGAAGTAGAACCTGTAGACGCCTTAAAGTTAACTAGGCCTCTAAGTAACGTCGATATTAAGGAGTTATCTTATACTCACGATAGAATACATGACGATTTAAAGAGTATCGATTTACATATTACCCGTGGAGATAAAATATTGCTACGTGGTCCAAGTGGAGTAGGCAAAAGCACATTAGTAAAGTGCCTTAGTGGTCGTTATGAAGATTTCAAAGGAGAAATACTTTTAGACGGCGTAAGTATTAAAAAAATAGTTCCCCGCACTGTCCGGGATGCCATAACTTATGTAGGGCAAGAAGAAAAACTGTTTACTGGTACTATAAAAGAAAACATCATAGACGATAAAATCAAAGATGATGTCTTAAGTGAAGTTTTGACTATATGTCAGTTAGACGAATTTATCGCTTCGCGTCCTCGTGGCTTAGACTCGACAATCTTAGAGAGCGGTCAAAATCTATCAGGTGGAGAACGCGCCCGGTTGATTCTAGCGAGAGCTCTTTATAGGGAACCGGATATTCTCGTCGTCGATGAAACCCTCTCATCGGTCGGCAAAAAAATGGAGGACGACATACTAAAAGTTCTCTTAGAGAAAAAGGATTTGACTGTTATATATATAACACATCGTGACAAACAATATCTTTTCGACAAAATTGTCGAATTGTAGAAAGGGAAAAAATGATTTTAAGTAATAGAGATTTGTTAGAAATAAAAGGTGGAGGAAAAATAGGTTTCGGCTCTGTTTTATTCCTCATCATGGGCGGATTAGTAACTTTACTAGCGGGAATTATTGACGGCTTAACTAATCCCAAAAAATGTAATATAACAAAATAGAAAGGAAAAGATTATGAATTATTTAACTGAAAACGAATTACTATATGTTAAAGGAGGCGCATCTCTAACGGGAACTTTCCTAAACGCTGTGACGAGAATGTTTTCTGTTCTTCTCGAAGTAGGGCGCTCGATTGGTTCGGCCATCATAAGACATTATAAAAAGGACTATTGTATATAGATTTGCCTTGTGAGGAAGATGATAAGATGTTATAATTAAATTGCATATTAAAAGAAATGATGGATGATAATGGAACCACTCGAATATTTAAAAATCCTAGAAGAAAACGGATATTCTAGTTATATAGTCGGCGGATATGTGAGAGACAAATTAATGGGAATAGATTCGTTCGATGTCGATATTGCTACTTCTGCTTTACCTAAAGAAGTTGCCAAAATATTTAAGTCGGCGACAGAAGATAACTTAGGCTCTATTTCTATAAAAAGTAATAATTATACTATAGATATAACAACTTTTCGAAAAGAAGGTGAGTATTCTGAACGTCACCCCAAAAAGGTCGACTATGTTACAGATATCCACGAAGATTTAAAGAGACGGGATTTTACTATCAATGCCATCTGTATGGACATGAGTGGTCACATCTTCGATCCCTTAATGGGAGTAGAAGATTTAAATAGGAAGCTCATCAGAGTCATAGGAAATGTCGCAAAAAAGTTTAGTGAGGACCCGCTACGCATGTTAAGAGCGATTAGATTTAGTGTTCTATACGATTTCGAAATCGAAGAATCGGCTTATAATTATATATTAGAACATAAAGAGCTCTTGAGTACTCTATCTAATTATAGAAGAAAGCAAGAGTTAAATAAAATACTGCTTTCAATGAAGGCTAAGGTCGGACTACAAAAGCTTAAAGAAATGGGGGTACTATCTATTTTGGAAATCGAAGTACCCGAGTCATATGTCGAAGTAAAAGACTTGATGGGCTCGTGGGCACAACTTAAATTCTCAGATTACCAGTTTAGCAAAAACGAGATGACAAGGCTAAAAAACATTCGAAAAATAGTGGAGGACGGTCGCATAACTTCCGATACAATAATCGCTTTTGGCATATATGACTGTTTAGTAGCAGGCGAAATACTGGGAATTGACAATACTTCTGTGTTGGCATTATATAATGCGATGCCCATCCATAACGTCGATGAAATTGTTCTAAATGGCGACGATATAAAACGCATTCTCGGCTGCAAATCTGGGCCTATCATCAAAGATATCAAAAAAGACTTGCTAAGAATGATTTTAAGTGGTAACCTACATAATAGTGAAAGTGATTTAACGAATTATATTTGTAAGAATTGGAAGTGATTAAAATGGGCGATACGATTGTTAGACTATATCAGAAACAAAATTTTGTCATCGGAGAAGATATATTGCGGACAATCAAAAAAAACAACTTAACTCTCGATGAAGCCCTTTTAATAATCTATTTTTGCAGTAATAACAATCATCCTATACTAGATGTAGAAGAGATTAAAGCCAAATTTGGCATGGACGAATTATCCATTATGCAAGCGTTTGCTAGTATAACGAATAAAAACCTTTTGAATATTCGCATGGAAAAGAATAGGGAAGGGAAAGTCGAAGAGATTATCGATTTAATGCCTTTCTACGAATCTATAGCGATGGATATCAGCGAAAAAGAAAAGAGCGATTTGACCAGTGATGTATTTTCACTCTTTGAACGCCAATTAGCAAGACCACTTTCTCCTACGGAATTTGAAATAATCAATAAGTGGTTAGACCGTGGTTACAGCGAAGAAATAATAGAAAATGCCGTAAATGAAGCCATATACAATGGAACTTTTACTCTACGATACATCGATGCCATCTTGACAGAATGGGCAAAGAAAGGGCTTAAAACCGCTAAAGACGTAAGTATTTACCTTAAACAAAGAAGAGAACCTCGTGAACGAAAAAATGATAATTTCATAAATTTCGATTATAACGATTACAATTGGTTTGAAGATGAAGAATAAGAATCCTATAAAAAGCGAATTGGATAAAATTATTCCTAAGCCCAAATGCCCATTAGATTACGAGTTAGACTATGAATTGTTATTAGCGGTCATGTTGAGTGCTCAAACGACAGACGAAAGAGTTAACATGGTAACAAAAGAGCTTTTTAAATATGATTTAGTAGAATTGTCCAAATTGGATACTTCAATAATCGAGAAAATCATAAAGCCGGTCGGCACCCAACGTCGCAAAGCAGAATATGTAAAAGAGATTGCCAATAGGCTTATCTTAGATTACGATGGCAAAGTTCCTTGTAATCGCGAATATATAGAAAGTTTACCAGGAGTGGGGCATAAGACGTGCAACGTAGTACTTTCAGAATTGTTCGATGTTCCATCTCTTGCAGTAGATACACATGTGACGAGAGTTAGTAAAGTTCTCGGGCTAGCAGATGATGAAGATGACGTCCTCACTATCGAAAAGAAACTATGTGGTTACTTTGATGAAAGGGATTGGCGAGAAGTACACGTCCAGTTAGTCCTCTTTGGAAGGCACTATTGCAAAGCCAAGAAACCTCTCTGTGACAATTGTCCATTTAAAAATAAGCAATGTAAAAAGACTCGGATTTAATTCGAGTCTTTATTGTCGTTATCGTCACTATTAGTATTATCATCATCATTAGAGTTGTTGTTGTCATCGTCGTCATTTCCCGTATCGGGAGGGGCGATATTTGGACTCAACTTGACAGTTATTTCCTTACCATCACTGGCGTTATCTTTAAATATGCTATATGAACTTTTGACGATTATAGTCACACGATCGGCATTCGTTATAGTTGTACTAAACGTGTTGTCGGCAGTCGAACCTAATTTTGAAATGGTGCCGTCATCTTTTTTTAAGTATAAGTCATAGACGACTGTACCGATATTTTTTTCATTATAAGCAAGTCTTTGATTTAAATACTTTTCAGCCCATCTTTTGTAGTTCTCCTCGAAGTATTCTTGTAGATAATCTTCATCTATTGCTTCTGGTGTATCTATTTCTTTCCAAGAAAGATTTATTTGATTTCCGACAGCGGTATAGGTTAAATTTCTCACATCTTTAAGTTGAGCAAATCTTGGAGAAACTTCTGTAGGTTCTGTACCTTTTTTATAATATTCATTTACGGTCAAATTAGATGGTGTAAATTCACTTGCTAATTGATTGGTTCCCAATTCGATCGGAACGGATATTACGCCACTCGGTCTAGACCAACGCGAATTTCTCTTCATAATACGTGGAGTCAATACTGCTGAGATGTCACGTCTCGTAGTCCAACCTTCATATTCGGTCATATAGTGTTCGTTCGTATTTTTATCATAGCCATACCACAGAGCCATCGCATAGTCTGGTGAATAAACGACTTGCCAAGAATCTCTAATCGTCGTCGAAGGCAATTTATACATGTTGATGATGCTGTAGTCTTCACTCGATGTACCAGTTTTACTGGCTATATCTGAGCCTCCAACTCCACCACAACCACCTGTTAATCCGGCAGAGCAAGCGTATGTCAACATAGAGTTAATCATGAATGCCGTTTCTTCACTCATCACTTTTGTTCTCGTAGGTGTGTATATGTATGTGTCGTTTACGTCACCCGTATCTGGATACTCGATCTTTGTAAAGGTATACGGTTCGATATAGTACCCACCTCTAGCGAATGCTCCATAAGCTGCTGACATCTCCAAAGGATTCGTTCCTAAGAAGGCGCCAATAGAACTACTTTCTAATATCATGTTGTCGTGTAACTCAGGTGTTATGCCGAGTCCTGTGACAAATTCATATTTTTGCTGTTGAGTAGTGGCTTGGAATGCTTGTAAGGCAGGAATGTTTCTACTGTTTCCTAGAGCTGTTTTAGCGGTCATAATTCCATAATAGCCTCCGTCGACGTTGAATATCGCTTGACCATTAGAATATGTATAGAAATCATCCATGACGAACGTTCCTGTACCCCAACCAGAGTACTCTATAGCTGGCCCATAGTCGAAGATAGGCTTGGCAATCGAACCAGGATGTCTCTTTATTTGAGTAGCGTAGTTTAATGATAATGCTCCTTGATTTCGTCCCGTTCCAATGGCAACTATCGCTCCATTATGGACATCCGTTACAGCTATACCAGCTTGAACGTTTTTGTTCCACCATCTATATAAAGTTCCATTATATACTTGATTTATCGCTTTTTGTCTATCGATATCTAAGGTAGTATAGATGTTCATAGAAACTTCGGTAGGATAATAACCCGTCTTTTTCTTGACGTCGTAGTAAAGAGTATCTATGAACCCTTGATATTCTGAATATGTGTGATCATAGCCCGATAACATGTCTGCTAGAGGAACAGCCATCGCAGCTTCGACTTCCTCCATGGTGATGTATCCATGTTTATACATGAGTCCCAATACTTGGTTTCTTCTCATTTGGGCTCCTTCCGTATTTTGATAAGCTGCATAATAGTCTGGAGCTTGGAATAATCCGGCGAGAGTTGCTGCCTCCGGTAAATTCAGTTCACTAACGTTTTTGCCGAAATAGGTAAGGGCGGCTTCTTGTATTCCATGGGCGCTCGTACCAAAGTAAGCTCGATTGACATAGAATTCGATGATTTCCTGTTTGGAGTAAGTTTTTTCTATCTTAAACATTGCCATGTATATATCTTTAAACTTACGAATGATTCCTTCGATACCGTGAGCTTCCGTACCGTTGTAGTTTAATTTAGCTAACTGCATGGTAAGCGTCGACCCGCCACCCGCGTCACTGTGTCCTAATAACTGTCCGAGTGAGGCTTTTCCGAAACGCAGTAAGTCTACACCAGCGTGTTGGAAAAACTTCGAGTCTTCTGTCGCGACGATGGCATCTATTAAAACCTCTGGTAATTCGTCATAAGTGACGTTCTCGCGTCTTTCTGCCCCTAACTTGGCGATCAATTCACCGTTGGCAGCATAGACGTTCGAAGAACTGAAAGTCATCAGCTTCTCGACATCGAAAGGAGGTGCCGTGACGATGATGTAGATACAAAAAGCTAAACAAGCAAGTGCCCCAGCGATTAGAATAGACATAAAGGTAATCAATACTATATGCTTTTTCTTTTTAGGCTTTTTTGTTTTTTCTTTTATATCCTTCGTAATGATAGAAGTATTGTTCTTCTTTTTATCTTTAAAGTTTTGTGTCACTTTCGAAAACATGTCGCTCTTTTTTTTCTTCGTTTTAACAGTCGTTTTTTTTATATTATCAGCCATTTTTTACTCTCCTTTAAAATACACCTTATCGACGATGCTCAAGTAGTCGATCGTCGGTCTTAATTTCTCTTCAATTCTAAAGCAGTGTTCCTTAAAAAAATCATAAGGTATGCTTTTCCTCGAATTAGAATCGATAAACTCAATCAAATCTTCGCCTTTTAGCAAATAATATTCATTTCTAATCTCGACGATTAAGAAACTTATCGCCCCGTGCTTTAAAATCTTTCTTAAGTGTAGGATTTGATGCTTATGGATGTTAGATAGGGGGAAGGAAGTCTTCGATATCGATTCTTTTGCTTCGAAGTCTATATACTTGCCACGATAGATGCCATTGTAGTCGAAAGTCGACTTATCTTTAAAGTAAGCATCCGTAATGCGGTTTCTAGAATAATCGACGTGCAATATACCAATAGGGGTCGGTTTTTTATAGATGACTGCTTTGTCTTCGTCTAAGTAATATTCGTTAGCTTGGTTTATCAGTTCTTCTAAATCCATTCCTCTATTGCGGTAATCGATGACGTTCTTTTTATATTCTTTTTGCTTAAAGGGATAATTCAATTTCATCACCTTACAACATTATACTAAAAATCGCCTCTTTTTTCTATATTAATATATCATATTCATGAGGGTTTACATTTAATTTACAAAAAGTTATTTCGTATTGAAAAAAACACAATCGATTAAATAGTTGATATTAAGGTGTAAATGTGTTAAATTTTAATTAGAAGGAGACGCATTATGACAGACATCGACAATAAAAATATGGAATCTTTAAAGAAGAAAATAGAAGAGGCTTATATCGAATATCGAAGTGACTTATCGAGCAAAAGAAGGATAGATAAACTGGCAAGTTATTTTAAGATACCTATAGATACTTCAAGATTAGAGGATTATTATGTTCGTTTTTTTGATAAAGAGACTACTGCAATCTCGATTTATGACAAGAAGACGGATACGATTTATAATGCAAATTATACTATGTATTCACAATTTTTGAGTTCTCTAAATCAGCCAGAATGGTGTTTAGAAACTTCATCAATTAAAGATAATACCAAATTGCAAAAATTATATCGTGCAATAGATGATGGAATGCAACATTTTGTCCCTTATCTAGGAAAGTTGACAATAACACATGGAAAACGCGAGCTTGCATTTGAAAGAAAATATGAGAGACAATATTTATCAGAAGCGGCAATTACACATTTTGCTAGACCTTTTACAATGGAGTACGCGTCTCTTAATTTGAACGAGAAAGGGGTTTTAGAAAAGAATTTGCTATATACTAAAACGCTTACTCCACTCGTAAGGGAAGACCATTTTGGAATACAGGAGAGATACTTCATATCTTCAAATGAAGAACATATATGGAACCACTTTGTTTATTTAAATGCAACTAAAACGTACTACTTAATCGATAGTTGTAACTGTGATTCAGAAAAATTTAAAATTTTTGGTTATGCCAAAGATATCAACAGAACAACAGTTTCGGGATATACTAGATTAGTACATTTTTTAATAAATTTTAACGGCATCGACGAAAATTATTTTGATATACAAAAGTCAGATGAATATCTTATAGTTACTTGGCGGTCTAAATTCGGAAATTTTGATTTCGCATTGCCTATTTCACAAAAGGGTGCGTTGGCTTATGGCGAGCTCGAAGAAATAATAGGGACTCTACAAACTAAATATGGAGAAAGTGAACCTATTCAAATTGTTATCCAATTTTTAAGAGAATTCGCCTCTAAACTAAAATCTCTTAAAAATCTTGAAAAAGGTGTTGAACAAATCTCTTTAGAACAGTTCGAACAGATGCCTTTTGATGGAATTCAAGATACTATTTTAAAAGATATAGACGGATACTTTGAGTGTGTCGAGCAAGAATTAGCAGATTATAAAAGTCGCATGGGCTTTCCAGTTCATTCAAGTACGCACCCGTTTAAACCTGTAGATTGATTTGACTTTTCTTCTGCTTTTTTATATAATTTCTTCACGAGGTGCAAACGATTATGAAAATTGAATCGGCAGAACTTACAAATATCGCCGTGAGGGCGAACCAATACCCAGAAGGAGATAAACCCGAGTTTTTGCTCGTCGGTAGATCTAACGTAGGGAAATCTAGTTTCATAAATACGATCATAAATAAAAAGAATTATGCTCATACGAGTAGTACTCCTGGAAAGACCCAGACCCTTAATTTTTATTTGATAAATGAAGCATTCTATTTAGTAGACGTTCCCGGTTATGGCTATGCAAAAGTAGATAAACCGACCCAAAAGAAATTTGGAATCATGATAGAGGATTATCTAAAAACCCGATATACGCTTAAAAGAGTATTTCTTCTTATAGATTTTCGCCTTAAACCTACCGAGGACGACATACTCATGTATAATTATTTAAAGTATTATAAAATACCAGTTACAGTCGTCGCGACGAAGTTTGATAAAGTGAAGATGAAAATAAGAGATAAGCAGATAAAACTAGTCGAAGAGACGATTAAATTAGAAAATGGCGATGATTTAGTGTATTTTTCAAGCGTGAACAAAAAAGGCAAACAAGAAATATACGATATTATCGAAAGTTATCTAGACGAATAAAAAGTCTAGTTTTTTCGTTTTTTGGGTGTTATAATAAAGAACTTGAAAGGAAGCGTTAAATTATGAATAAAAGGATAGAAATAAGTGAAAACCCTAGAGTTGATAAAAACATCGACTTCTTAGAGTGGTATTTAAAAGTAGTACAAAGAGGTTATCTGCCAGCTTTAAATGTTGAGGAAATGCAACATTTCGTCGACTTTATCACGGAATGGTATGAAATAAAATATACCGATTCTTTTCTCGCGAGTGTTTCATTGAATATAGTTGCCGAAAACCAAAAAGACGATTTAGCTAGAATGATGGATATGGAAACACTAAAAACTAGGTTGAATCAGGCAGAAAGAGATTTTCTTGAAGGCCGTTATAGAATGGGCAACGGCACTAATTTTGAAGACCAAACTATATCGATAAGCATTTTAGACGAACTTGGAATGCCTCATTACATAACCGTGCGTACTTTTGACGGCGAAATCATAGGAGACTTGGGAGTTTTCGCAGCCGTGAAAAAGAAAGGGCAGTCATTAAAAGTCGAGGAGTTATTAGATCTTCTTAGTCATCGCGAGTCGCCTTATGATTGTTCTATTTTAAAAAGAGTCGTACGAACTCACGAAATCGACTTACAAGTCCGCGAAGCCCTATTTAGATTTATTACGCTTAATTTGAAAAACGGTAAAAAAATAATTTCAGCTAGCCGAGGTGTCACAGTCTTCGAACAAACTGTAAATAAAGCACAAGCAGATTTAAGACAAAAGAGAGCAACACAATGGAGATATGAAATTTCTAGACATTTTACATCTCATCTTGATCCAGAACTTGCCTATTTAGACCACATATGTGAAGCCGAGGATACTGTTCTGGAGGATAGACGCGCAGATAGATTAAAAACTAAAATTAACCGATTGATATGTGCTAATTATTCTCCGCTTAAAAAGTAATTCCATATTTTAAAAAGTTCTTCTCGGCATAAGAGATAGAGCTTTTTATATGGGAAAACTTTACAAAAAAGGGGGATTACTTTATAATATTAAAACAAGTGAGGAAGAAAAAATGGATTATAAGATTAAGAAAAAGAGGATTATGGGCAAGGGAGAGTATGGTCTTATTTCTGACAACTTGACACCTGTCTCCGAATTTAAGTATTTATCGATAACGAAAGATGGACTATATTACTTCATGCAACACGTTGATGGCAAATTAGATGTCTTTGTGGGAAGCCAAATTATAGAGACAGATTATACAAGTTTAGAGTTTGTTCCCTTTGGTTCAAAGACGTTGTGTGTAGGTCGTAATGAAAAAAGAATCGATATCGTAGAATTTAGAAAAGATTCTAATGAAGTATCTTGTGTCGTTTTAAATGAGTCTATTTTTGGTTCTACTAAAATAGACGATATTAAAATTTGTTCCGAATTTGTCGAATTATATCAAAATACGAACGATGGCGTTTTAAAAGGATTTCTTTATCATCCTTTGTTTGGAAATATGAAACCAAAATATTGCGATATCGAAGGATATAGATATGAGGCAGGACGTCCTTTTTATCCTAATGGCTTTTGTCGTAGTCCTGAAAATTCTGAATGGAGTCAAGAGTGCGTCTATGCTATCGTTACAGCGTTAGTAGATGGCAAAAAGAAGAAAGGTATTATCACAAGAGTTAGAAAATATTCATGGATAGACAGTTTTAAATACGTTTGGGAAGAAGTAGAGCCTTGTGTTCACGACGACATTATAAGGGAAGACGACTTGAAATTTAAACTCGTCGATTATATCGCTGGAAAAAGAAAAGTAAGCCTACTTAAAGCTTGCACTTAATACAAATTGAGCACACAAGGTAGAGCGGTAAGAGGATATCCACAATTAAAAATAAATTATACACATCCTCCAGCAGATTCTTATACGATTATACTCTCTTATGATGATGGATTCTTACA
>CAZLNI010000026.1:6050-13196 GCA_964560995.1 uncultured Muribaculaceae bacterium | reverse complement strand
TTCTCGACCGGGATCATTTATAGCTCGCACCACCCGGAAGCGATTAACATTTACTCATTAATGCACTTTTTAAATGCAACGATAATATACTATATTTTATCGAAAATGTCAATGATCTGAGGTAAATGTTTTGTAAGATAAACAAGTATCTTTATCTTACATTAATAGTATATTCAAAATAATACATACTATAAATATACTTATAATTTAATCTATAAAGATGATAAAACCTTGATTACAAGTTTTTATCTATTAAAATTGTTCATTATAGCAGATTCTTGAAAAATATTTCTTAATAATTTGTCCTGCTTCATTTGCTATTCCTTTCGCAAATTGTAAATAGTTTTCATATTCATTCATTTTACTAATCTCCCACTTTCTTTTTATTATTTATTTTTTTGTGTCTATATATCTATATTTACATCAGTTTGATTTTTTCTTTCAATAAACTCTCTAATCAAGTATTCTTGCCAGTATGTAGACATCTTTCCTACATAGTCATTTGGATTAATCCAAATGAGATTGTGATTTAATTCTATTTTATCACAAACTAATTTATCTAGTTCTGCAGTAAAGACATAAGCCTCGACGTTTAGATAACCATTATTTTCTTTGTAAAAGTAACTGCTAATATTATCAAACTTTTTAATATTTTTAAGTGTATATCCTAGTTCTTCCCTAGTTTCCCTGTTTAGAGCCTCAAATACTGTTTCTCCATCTTCTATGCCACCACCTAATAAAAAGTTTTTATTATCTGCTGTAATGATTCCTAATAAATCATCCTCTGATCTAGTTACTAAAGCGTATGCACCAGGTCTTTTTCTATAATTTATACCTTCTGTTTTCTTATCAATAGTTTTCATATACTTACCTTTCTCTTTCTAATTATATCATTTTTTAGTTAATATTGTGAAAACATTTCGAATAATAAAAATCTATCAAATATTTTAAATAAATCATTTCATAAAAAAATTTTGGAAAAACATAAACAAGGCATAAAATAATTTTTGAAATTTTTCACAACTTTGTAAATGCGCTATTTAAAGCAATAAAAATGCCCAGCAATTGCTGGGCTCAGGGGGTTTTGGTTCTAATACACTCCATAGGAATCATGAATGTGTACTAGCAGCATGACATTACATCATGCTATATAAATGATACTTTAAAATATTAACTTTGTCAATTAATTTTTATGGAAAATAGTGAATTTAAGTAAATCAGCAAAACATGTTAATTTTACATTTATTTGACTACGATGCTTACAATTCTCTTTGGAAGAACGATCGTCTTAACTACTTCTTTGCCTTCTATATATTTCTGGACATTTTCATTTGCGAATGCTTTTGCTTTAGTCTCTTCTTCACTTTCGTCAGCTTTAACTTCTATGCTTCCACGAAGCTTTCCGTTTACTTGAACGCCAATTTCATAAGTTTCGTCGACGATTTTTGCTTCATCATACGTCGGCCAAACGCTTGACGTAAATGGTTCTCCTAGTTGACATATTTCATTTAACTCTTCTGTTATGTGAGGAGCAATCGGATTTAACAGTTGTAACATAATGCGATAGTCCTTTTTGGTAATAGTATCTTTTTTATCATAGGTGTTTAAAAGAATCATTAGTGAAGATACGGCTGTATTGTAGTTCATAGTTTCGATATCTTCTGTCACTTTTTTGATAGTTTTATTGATGTCGCGTTCTAAGTCTTTAGAATAGCCTTCTTCGTCATTGAGCTTGTCTTGAAGTCTATAAATTCTATCTAGAAATCTCTTACAACCTTTTAAGCCGTTCTCGCTCCAAGCAGCGTCCTTTGTATAATCGCCGATAAACATCTCGTATGTTCTTAAAGCATCAGCTCCGTATGTTGCAATCATGTCGTCTGGATTGACAACGTTACCTTTGCTTTTGCTCATCTTTTCGTTGTTTTCTCCTAGAATCATGCCATGGGCAACGCGTTTCTTAAACGGTTCACGAACTGGCACTATGCCGTTGTCGAAAAGAACTTGATTCCAGAATCTCGCATAGAGCAAATGTCTAGTGGCATGTTCCATACCACCATTATAAAGGTCAACTTGTCCCCAGTATTTCATCGCATCCATATCTGCTATACCTGTTTCGCATTTAGAATCCATGTAACGTATCCAATACCAGCTCGAGCCTGCCCAGTTAGGCATCGTATCGGTTTCGCGTTTAGCCGGTCCTCCACAGTGCGGGCAAGTCGTATTTACCCACTCTTCGACAGTAGATAGTGGACTTTCTCCATTGTCTGTCGGTTCATAGGAAGGCACATCTGGTAAAATGACTGGAAGGTCAGACTCAGGAACTGGTACCCAGCCACATTTATCACAGTATACCATAGGAATAGGTTCTCCCCAGAAACGTTGTCTAGAGAAAATCCAGTCTTGAAGTCTATAGTTCGTCGTCTTCTTTCCGATTCCTTTTTCCTCTAAGTAGTTGAGCATCTTTTCGATAGCTTCGTCTTTATTAAGTCCATCTAAGAAACCAGAGTTAATGTGTATGCCATCTTCAACCATTGCAGCATCTTTTTGCAGTACCCTTTCTGCGTCGTATTTGTGGGCATTTGTACTCATCGTCTCGACGAGTTTATCTTTTGTTACCCACATGATTTCTTGAAGTTCATCTTCTTCTTCGCTTCGTTCGATAGCTTCTAAGCTTTTAAGTTTGCCTACGACTGTATGACATGTGATGTGACGGTTTACTTTCTTGTGAGCAGCATAGAAATTGTCGAAGTAGATGAATTCCATCTCTTTATCAATTTCGATGTCTGTGTAACCTGTTTCTTCGATTATTTCTCTTTTGGCAGCTTCGATAGGAGTCTCTTCTCCTTCGATGCCACCCATGACGAAGTTTATCCATCCAAATTTTCTATTTTTGACGGCCAAGTATTTATCTTCAGTCGGATGTTTGATGGCCGCGATTACGACATTTCTATCAGTACATGGCATGTCTTCTCTAATAGCAGATTCCCCCGTACCGATGAAATTTTTAGCGATTACTTGGATAATAGGAATATTAAATTTCTTAGCAAAAGCGTAGTCTCTTTCGTCGTGGGCGGGAACTGTCATGATGGCACCTGTACCATAATTCGCTAAAACATAGTCGGATGTCCAAATTTCTATTTCGGCTCCATTGACAGGATTAATCGCCGTGAGTCCCTCTACTTTGATGCCTGTTTTGTCTTTAGTAGCATCTGTTCTTTCGATTTCGCTTTTTTTGTGAGCTTCTTCTTGATATGCTTTAATTTTATCAATATTCTTTATCTTATCGGCATACTTAGTTAAAAGTTCGTGTTCTGGAGAGAGGACCATCGCGGTTACACCGAAAAGTGTATCACAACGAGTCGTGAAAACGGATAGAGTATCGTCGACTTCTTTAAGTTTGAAGTTCACTTCTGCGCCGACGCTTTTTCCAATCCAATTTATCTGAGCAGTCTTAATTTTATCCCAAAATTCCGTATCTTTAAGTCCATCTAAAAGACTATCGGCATAAGAGCTCATCTTGAGCATCCATTGGTTTTTGAGTTTTTTAGTCGTTGGAGAACCGCATCGTTCACATACTCCACCGGCAGCATCTTCGTTAGATAATCCCGTTTTACAGTTTGGACACCAGTTAATCTCCTTCTCGGCTTTGTAAGCTAGACCTGCCTTATAGAACTGTAAAAATTGCCATTGTGTCCACTTGTAGTATTCTGGGTCAGTAGTCGCAATTTCTCTTGACCAGTCAAACGATAGGCCTAACGACTTGATTTGATTTTTAAAAGTCTTAATGCAATCTTTGACCATGCTGGCGGGATAGACTTTATTCTTGATGGCGTATTGTTCTGCAGGAGCACCAAAGGCATCCCAGCCCATTGGGAATAAGACATTATACCCTTGAGAACGTTTTAGCCTAGCCAGCGAATCGAGTGCTGTGTAACTGCGGACGTGTCCCACATGCAAGCCCGCACCACTTGGATATGGGAATTCGACTAAAACATAATATTTCTCTTTGTCGCCACCGTTTTGGGCGATAAATGCTTTCTTTTCTTCCCACTTTTGTTGCCATTTCTTCTCTATTTCTTTAAAATTATAATCCATTTTTTTCATATCCTTTCTTCACTAAAATTATTCCTAAAATTTCATAAAAACCGTATATAAACACAAATATTGCTAAGAATCCGATTAAAAATGATAAAATCATGTTCTTTGTAAAAAGGTTGGCTAAGGTAAAACTTAGAGAGATTATCAGTCCATCTAGTACGCTTGCGATTCTGTTAATCGCTTTTGTATCTATTCGTTCTTTGTCGAGCTTGAATTTTAAACAGAGATATTTTAGTTCTACCGCTAAAGAGTTATCTTTTTTTCTTTTCTTAGTAGGTTTTTTGCTTGCCTTTTTACTCTTTTTATAAAGAAGATATCGGCATGTCGTCGAAATCACAAATATCGCTAGAAAATATATTAAATGTTCCAAATTATACCTCCTCAAAAATAAAACGAGCAAAAAATCTCGAAGGACGATTTTGCTCGTGGTACCACCTTAATTTGTGCTCTATAGTCTTTATGGGGACAATCCCTATGCGCATCCAATGACAAGTTCACGATTCTATTGACGAGGTCTTACACCAACCGACCTTTCTCTTAAGTCTGCTAGAATTCGTTACTACTCCATTTTCTCCTGCGATTAATGTTATTATATTAGAATTCGCTGACATATTCAAGTAGTTTTAAAAACATTTTGATAAATATGTCTCCTAAGCCTTGAGCTCGAAGTTTGCGGATGGCGATTCTTTTCTTTTTAATTTCGTCGTCTGAGAAGATGATTTCATTCAGTTTTTCTTTAAGTTTAGTAGGTATCTTCAAGTCACTTATTATGTGGTCGATATCCTCATTGATGAGACGGACGGCATCTATTTCGATGTCCTTTCCTTTACAGTTTATACTCAACTGTTCACTCGTGCTTATAAAAGGCGTCTCGACGATGAAATCTTGGTCGTCTAAATATGTTTTAACCTGGATTCTATTCGTACCTAAGTATACGATGACGTCGTCGGCAAAGCGAGTATTACGGAATCTGATTTTGTACGAACGAGTGGCAGGAATAATTCCCTGTTTACCTTCGAGGGGTCTTATGATGACTGTGAAGTTGTTTGGAAGGTAGTTATAATCGATTGACGTCGTCATAAAGTTGCCTTCTTTATAGGCATTAGAAGTTCCATCGTCTTCGTATAGTTTATAGGTGTTATTGCGCCCTGGGAATATGTGTATTTGCATCTTATTAGGGTTGGATGTGTCATTGCGGTTATTTGGATCTAGGATAGCAAGTGGTATGATGGCGCCTTGACGAGCAAAGACAGGATAGTCTTCGTCTTGAAAGAAAGAAATATATCTCTTGCCACCGGGATATTTCTTGCCCGTTTTGAAATCGTACCACATGCCATTTGGCAAGAAAAGTCTGACAACTGTCCTGTTCATGACAGAGTCTTTCTTTTCTGTTATAGGTGCGATAAAGAATTCCGTTCCAAAATAGTATTCGTTTTTATAAGTTGGTTCGTCGTACAGTTCGGGATATCTATAATAAAGAGGTTGAACGAGTGGCAATCCGGTTTTTGCATATTTATAAGCTTCACTATATATGTAAGGAATAAGTCGGTGTCGGACATTGGTATAATCGCGGACTATTTTGTGCGTCTTGACGTCCCAATTCCAAGGCTCCCTCTTATAGTATTTTCCGCTTAGCGAACTAAAGCGGAAGATAGGACTATATGTTCCTAATTGGACATAACGCGTATATAGTTCATTGTCTTCGATGCCATCTTTAAAACCGCCGATGGCGTGGCTCCACCATGAAACGCCAATGTTAGAGCTCGTCGAATTGAACTCGGGTATCATCTTTAAAGTTCGCCAGTCGACGATCGTCTCTCCACTGTTATTGACGGGATATAAGTGTGCTCCGATGAGGCCATTTCTCGACAATATGAGTCCGCGATTGTTAAGTTTAGCGTTTGTATAGTTATAGAAATAATAGTTTATCATGCGTAAAGCAATCGGGTCATTACCGCGATGGTCTATCGAGAAGAAATCTACGCCCATTTCATAAAGAGGGTCGATGATATCTTTAAAGTAATTACCTAAAAATCCGCGGTCGTAGACGTTAAATGGAACGCTTGCTCCGTCGGTTGTGTTAGAAGCAGGAACTTTATTTAATGCGAGATTTAAACCTAATTTTATGTTATTCGAATGCAGTTCGTTTATGACTCCCACTGGCTCTGGAATTAATTCGCGGTCGAAGTGGGCGTCGTCTTTGCTCCACTTGTTTAGAACCATCACGCTTATAGGTATCTCATACTTTTTAAATTGCGCTAAGAGAGCATAGATGTCGTTTACATTATAAGCTTTGTCGCGATTCCACCAGACGCCTAGAGCAAATCTAGGGATGAGCGGAGGATAGCCAGTTAATCGATAATAGTCTTTTAGGCAGTAGCCGAAGTCCTTCTTATACATGAAAAGGTACGTATCTATTCTCGTATCGCTTCGTTTGCCGACACTTCCATCTTTGTTGAAAATGAGTGTTTTGGAGTCATCTATGGAGACGAATCCATCGGTGCTGTAAAGTCCTTTTTCAAGTTTAGGTATAGATAATTTGTCGTCCAAACTCATGCAAGTTCCTTTAAAATTACGGGCTTCAGCTTGGCCGAAGAACCACATTTTATCTGTGTCTAACAGTTTGACTTTTAAGTATAGGTCTGGTGATAGTTTTGTACCTGTAAAAGGCATCTCTTTATCATAGGTAAGTTCAAAATATTTCGTCTTTAGGATTAATTTTCTTTCATCTTCGGTTACTATTACACGAGGAACATCGAAGTCACGGAAACGGGCAAACTCAGTAGGCCTATCTTCGAAGATGCCAGTTTCACTATACTCTAGGCGAACGAGAATTTCACTTAAAACGGTTATTCTATATTTAATTCCTTTATATATGGCGGCAGTTTTAGAAACAGCGACGTCGTAATTCACACCAAATCTCGTTTCGAATTCGTCCATTTTGAATCACCCTATTCATCTTTTTACTATAGATATTTTATCATAAAGTTATTATTCTCTCAATATAAAAGTAACAATTTATTAAGGGTATAAAATAAAGTTATTTTG
>CAZLNI010000026.1:4476-6040 GCA_964560995.1 uncultured Muribaculaceae bacterium | reverse complement strand
CTCCATATAAAATATAATAAATAATCATGTATATTTTACCTATTATTGAGTATATTATTATATATACAATAATATAAAATATTGACTTTCTAAAGGATATATAGTATTATTGTATTACCGGAGAGAAATCTCGTCAGGTCGATAGTTAGGATACGATTTTTTAATTAAGCGTACTGTATTGTGCGTCGCCCTAACTGGGGAAAGTCACTTATGTGGCTTTTTTCTTTATGGAAGGACGATTTTAAAATCGACGAATTTAGATAATGCTCGATGTATATCTATATAGTTTTCTAGTGCGCTTCTTCTTATCGTGCCCGCTAATAAGTCGGCTGCTTGAACTACATAGCTTTTTCCAGAATCTTGATACGATACTTTAATCTCTAAATCCGATGTAATAATCGGTTTTATTTTTTTAGAATAGTTATAATTAGATATTCCATATTTTAATTCTTCTATCAAGCCATCGCGTAAATTGTAGTATCCGTTACTTTTAGTACTCTGCTGGTCGATATTGATAATCAGTTTTATAGGTCGGTTGGGATTTATGCGGTTGCAGTCAATCAAACTTTTTATAATCTCTTTTATCATCCTTCTTATAGCATAGTCGACAAACCGGCCTTTAGCAGCTTTATTCTCTTTTATGTGTTCATATACGTCGTCATTTTTTATTACCAATGCGACTATATAATATTTTTTTATGTAATTCATAAGTCGCCGTTTATCTTTGTTTTTTATGTTAGTGTTTTTTATTTCTGGACACTTTTTATCACATACTTTACAGTATTTGCATTTTATATCATTTATTATGCTTCTATACTGAGTGATGAACTTATCTTTCTCTTTTTTAGACAAAAAAACTAATCCTCCATACACACTTATGTGTTCTTTAGAAGTCAGTTTGCCCGAGTCGTCTAGATTAATATATACTTCCTGTTTTTTATTATCCATGTAACCTCCTGATGATTGAATTTTTTTAAACAGTTGTTTTAAAAACACGATGTCTCGCGTTTTCTTGGATTAAATTATATTATATTTTTTTATTTATCTCAACTCTAGCTCAATGTTTGCTTTAAGTGATAATAGGGATTTTTGACAAAAACTTCTATTGAATTGTAAAAACAACATTTTGGTGTTATATCGAAGATATGATGTATTAAAATTTGTTTTTTGTGAGACAGAGTTGGTATTTTGCCAAAAAATTAGTGCAAAATATTCATTTTCAAGCAAATCTCGAGCATATTTATATTTTTTGCTTTTAAAATAGTTTTTTTTGCGATTTGACGAAGAACTTAAAAGCTGGTTTAATGTTTCGTGAGACCGCAACATCTAACTTACCGTACTCTTTAAGTGTAATCCAGGAATTCTTTCTAAAATAATTTTAATACCCTTTGCGGTCTCTTACTATTGATTTAATTTTAAGCGATTATTTTACATAAATTAGTGAATATTTTTGAAGCTTTTATTCCATAACTTATATGGTGAAATAATATGGCTAACATGAAAAGTGAGATTTCATTCGGACTTGTAAACATACCGGTTATCTACAATCCTATCATTAAGAATA
>CAZLNI010000026.1:0-4466 GCA_964560995.1 uncultured Muribaculaceae bacterium | reverse complement strand
TCGCGTACATTATCAAAAGTATTGTTCATATTGCAAAAAACCTTTGAAGGAGACGGATATCATCAAAGGTTACGAATATGAAAAGGATAAATATGTAACTTTTACGAAGGACGAATTAGATGGTTTTCAAGTAGATGCAAAAGGAACAATCGAAATTGTAGCTTTTGTACCAGAAAACGAAATAAGTCCAGTGTATTACGAAAAAAGTTATGTCCTCTCTACTCTAAAAAAGTCTAAGTCTTATTCTCTTTTTCTAGAGGTTTTAAAAAAGACTAAAAAAGTAGCAGTCGCGAAGACGGCACTGAGTAGCAAGTTCTACTATGTCTTACTCCGTTATATGGACGGCAACATATTGATGTCGACGATGTATTTTGATGAAGAAGTGAACATCCCAGAAGCCAACGCCGAAGCTAATTTTTCTAAAGCGGAACTCGATTTAGCTTTGAAATTAGTCGACCATCTTTCTGGTCACTTTACTCCCGAAAAGTATGAGGACGATTACCAAAATCGTATTAAAGCAGCTATTGATAAAAAGGTCGATGGGATGCCAGTACCTAAAACGAAAGCGAAGAAAAAAGAATCTATTAAAGATTTAATGACCTCTTTACAAAAGAGTTTGGAGAGTTGACATGAAATTTAACTCCTTTTTTGAACCAATGCTATTAAGCGAACAAGCTTACCCTTTCGACGACGATGGTTACATGTTCGAACTTAAATTCGACGGCATCAGAGCTCTAGTGCATGCGAGTCCAAAGAACGTGCGCATCTTCAGTAGACGTGGTAACGATATAACTAGTCAATATCCAGAACTCCAAAATATACGCGAACTCGTCAAAGATAAAACTATATTCGATGGCGAAATCGTCTCTTTTGAGAGTGGTAAACCTAGCTTTTCTAAGTTGCAAAATAGGAATCTGTTAAAGGATAAAACAAAAATCGCGACGATGAGTAAAGAGGAACCTGTCGCTTTCATAGCTTTCGATTGCCTGTGTAAAGGTTCTAAGGATTTGACGACAACTCCACTTATAGAGAGAAAGAAAGTTTTAGAAGAATTTCTAGATACGGATTTTTTTATAAAAACGAGGTATGTGTTTAAAGATGGCAAAAACCTTTTTCAGAAGGTCGTGAAAATGAGATTAGAAGGCATAATCGCCAAAAGAAGTGACAGTCTATACGAAATAGGAGTGCGTACGAAAGATTGGATAAAGATAAAGAATTACAAAAAAGGTACCTTTGTTATAGGAGGCTTAGTGGATAACAAACTTAAGACTTCCCTTTTACTCGGCGAATGGCGTGGATTGGATTTTAAGTTTGTTGGGAAAGTCTCCATCATGAGAGATATTCCTCTATATAAAAATTTGAAGAGAATTAAGGGAATTAAGACTTCTCCTTTTAGTGATTACGAGGAAAAAAATGTTAAATATATCTCACCTAATATCTCTTGCGAAGTAGCCTATATCGAAAGGACACCTAGTGGTCACTTAAGACAACCAGTTTTTAAAAAAGAAAGCGAGAAGAAAGGACGAACTTCATGGAAAAAAAGTTGACTCTTTATAATAAAAAACGCGATTTTAAACGAACTAATGAACCAAAGGGTAAAAAGGCTACGAAAAGAAAAAAACATATATTTGTCGTACAACACCATGAGGCGAGACGAGACCACTACGACTTTAGGTTAGAGATTGGCGGCGTGCTCGTGAGTTGGGCTGTACCAAAAGGACCATCCTATAACTATAAAGATAAACGACTGGCTGTTAAGGTTGAAGACCACCCTTATGAATATAAGGATTTCGAAGGAACTATACCGAAAGGCGAATATGGTGGTGGGACGGTGATGCTTTGGGATGAAGGATATTATGAAAGCGAAAATAACATAAAAGAGGCTTTGCGAAAAGGGAATTTAAAAATTAAACTATTTGGTAAACGTCTCAAAGGAGCTTGGGCTTTAGTAAAATTCAAAGACGATAATTGGCTGTTGATAAAGGAAAAAGATAATTATGTCGTTTATGACGATATTAAAAAACAGAATAGAAGTGTACGAACGAATAGGACTATGGAAGAGATTGCGGATGGTAAAAAAACTAAGCCCGTCAAAGATTCAGTTAAAAATCACATCGTCGAAGGCGTAGAGATAACTAACCCAAATAAACCTATTTTTATAAGACCAACTGTTACAAAGTATGAAATCGCCCGCTATTACAAAAAGGTGGCTTCGCATATGCTTCCCTATATAAAGGGGCGACTTTTAAGTACTGTTCGACTACCTAGTGGTGCTGGTGGCGAAAAATTCTTTGCTAAGCACAACTTCTCTTCAAGTTCGGGAATAGTCGAGATGAAAATTCCTAACAAAAGTGGGAATAAAGAAGATTACTATCACATCACTAGTGCAGAGGGACTTATATCAGAAGTGCAATTTAACAGCTATGAATTTCACATTTGGGGCTCTAGTATTGAAGATATAGAAAAGCCGAATATATTGGTATTCGATTTAGATCCAGATAAAGGCATGTCTCTTCCCAAAATTAGGCAAGGCGTTAGAGATTTAAAAAGTATTCTCGACGAATTATCTTTAAAGTCTTTTTTGAAAACGAGTGGTGGCAAAGGATATCACATCGTCGTTCCAATCGACAAATTGAAAAATTGGGACGAAGCTAGCGAATTTGCTCAAACTGTCGCCAAAATCATGGAGGCTAAATGGCCAGATAAATACTGTTCTAATATGAGAAAAGATAAAAGGAAAAATAAAATTTTTATCGACTGGGTAAGAAACACAAAGGGTGCGACGAGCGTTGCCCCCTATTCTATACGTCTCAAAGATAAGTGTAGAGTTTCGATGCCGATAAAGTGGAGCGAATTAGATAAAGTCGGACCCGATGAGATTACAATGGAGGACGCGATAAAAAGGTTAAAAAGAAAAGATCCTTGGGAAGGATTCTTTGAAAAATATTAAAGTTAATTATTCTTTATAATTTTTAATTGCATCTAGAAGTTCTAAAAACATTTCGTCTTTGTAAAGGTGTCTATCTACTTCAATCCAGATATCGCTTGGATGAACGGCATTTTTGATAATGTCATTTTTGTCTGTTAAGTGTTTGGCATCCTGTTTAACGTTTTCAAAGACAAGCGCATTTTCCATATCATACGATTTTGCTTGTAAATCACACTCTAGTTTATCGATTTGGTATGCTAATAAACTCTCTTTACTTTCGTGAGCGTTGAATTCATCTAAAAGGCTTTCTATTTCTTGTGCTTTAATTAGTCCTTTTGTTACTTCTTTTACAGCCTCTTTTCCTGCGATAATTTTCTCTTCGACTGTTATTTGGGATGGCATATAATCCGGCATAACGATTTCTTCTAGTTCATGAAGAATTAGCATTTTGAAAACTTTGTTCATGTCAACTTGCAAATCGTATTCACTATCAAGTGCGACTGCCAACATTAATGTGCCATAAATATGTTCCGCTACACTCTCTAGGCGTTCTTTTTGAACGTCTATTGCTTTCCAACCGGCCCTAATTTTATTTTTAAGTCTATTTGCTAATAAATAGAATTGAATTACTTTTTTTGTTTTATCCATAGAATTTGTTATCCTCCAAACGTTTTGCTAATTAATGCTCATAATATTTTATATATTCTATTGTATATTTTAAAGGCATATTATCACTCTTGGGCTTTAGTCCCTCTTTCCCTATAGCTAAATTTATCAAAATATAATATTTCTTTTTAAATTTATTACCATTTATTTTGCTAATATTTATTTCGTTTATAAGCTCTTCATCCAAATATATTTTCATATATTTATCTGTCCAGTCTAATTTCCAAATATGAAATTTATTTTCCCAATTGATGTCTTGCTCTTTAAAATATTTTAACGATATCGCTTTTGTACTCCAAATGCATTCTTCGTCATAATACATAAAGTTTCCTAAAATACTAGGTTTATTATCAAATTTATAATACTCCATAATGTCTATTTCATCACTATGAGACCACTCTTCTTCGCTTCCTAAAAGCCAAATAGCTGGCCAAGCTCCGTCGGCAGTAGGGATTTTTGCTTTTACCTCTAAAGTCCCATATTTAAATTCAAACTTGCCTTTTGTATTTATCGATGAAGAACTATATTCAGCATATTTTCTATTTTTCCTATAATCATTACTGTCTTTATCATAATTTTTATTCTTTATTTTTTCTTCTCGACCATAAATTGTTAAGCCGTTTTTTAATTTAATGTTTCTGTCTGTATAATATTGTAATTCTTCATTTCTTACAAAACCATATTCAAAATTCCAGTTAGCAAGATTCTCAAAATTTTCATAAAATACTAGCTTTCTTTCACAGTTTTTAAGTTTCTTTATTTCTTTAAAAGTCACAAAACCACTTTTACTATACAATTTTTTTGCTATTATATTATCAGATAGAACACTAATTTCGACATCATCTATATTTTTTTCTTTAAACCACTTTTT